>JAHFMT010000002.1:23709-48742 GCA_023267735.1 Candidatus Kaiserbacteria bacterium | reverse complement strand
CATACCACTGGCAATACGCCCAACTCAACCAACCGATACGTATCAGCCATGCGCTCCACCTGGAGCGCATGCACTGCCGCGGTACGTTCTTGCACCCGCTCTTCAAGCGTATCGCGCTCCTTTGCAAGTGTCGTCTCAGAACGACGTGCACGCACCAATGACTTCTCCATTTCTCGGTTTGAAAGCCATGAAGCACTCGCAACAATCAAATACATCACCGCCATCATGACAATATCCGTCCAGGTCCACAGGTCGTCTTTCCAATACTGATTCGGTGCCGCCACGCCACGTGCATGCAGATATGCGGTGCCAAGCATTGTGGCAATGATGAGCAAGGTCGCTACAAACGCCACACGGGTACTGAGCAAGATACCCGCCATCACGATAATGAGCGGATAAAAGACAATTTGCGCTGGTACATCAACACCCCACTCATATCCCATGTATGCCGCAAGCCCAAAGAGCGTGCCAACAAGTAAGTACGAAGCAAGTGAGACACTATACCAACGGGAAAGGAGGTAGAGTCCGGCAAAAAACACCGTGAGCATATACAGCACCACTCTCGGCAACGAATTATTACTATACACATCTGGATCAGCCGTGAAATAGTTCACTCCATCAATGCATATCCCCACAAAGAGCAGTATCAGTGCCCCACCAATAAGTATGTTGAGTATGAATTCCCGGCGAGCCGTATCCTCATGTGAGGAACCCGGACGCAGTACATGTATATAAAATGAAGACAAAAAAGTAGACATAGGGTACGGGGCGTCATGCGCCTCAAAAAATTCCCCGAACCTATCCGTTCCAAGGACCACCAACAGCAGTCGCGCTTACCAGAAGCGCCGAAAGAGCGCTACCAGTGCGTGCTGCCTTGTTCGTCAGGAACGCACGAATGACGTTGTGCATATGCAGTATGTGCATGAGGACTGATAATGATCGACCGCACTCATCATACTATGCACCTTACTCAATACGATATCCCCTGCCGTGGACGGTGGTAATGAGTGGCCGTTTTAACTTCTTCCGCAAGTTAGTCATGTGTGTTTCCAGTGACGCAGAGAACGGATCCGCAGAAGCATCCCACACATGTTCCACCAATGCTGACTTAGATACCAACAACCCACGCCTGCGCAACAAGTATTCCAAGATGGCGAACTCTTTGCGGGTGAGGAGCACATTTTTCCCTGCCCGAGTCACGGTATGCCGTGGAATATTCATCTCAATGTCACTTGCAGAAAGTACATCAGGCACTGTGTCAGGCGCACGACGCAGGAGCGCACGCATACGTGCCAGCAACTCATCAAAGGAAAATGGCTTTGCGAGATAGTCATCCGCACCGGCATTTAAGAGCCGCACCTTCTCTTGTGCTTCTGCAACCACGGTAAGAATAAGTATCGGTGGTACTCGTTTCTTTTGCCGCACTCGTGCACATACCGTATCCCCGCCCATATCAGGAAGGTTGAGATCAATAATGACGAGGTCGTACTCATTCGTACCGTAGAGCGACAGCCCTGCGGCACCGGTGCGCGCCACATCAACCGCAAACCCTGCCCTGGGCAAATGCGCAGAAAGAAATGCCCCTATATCGTGATCATCTTCAACAACAAGCACCCGCATGACGATAGTGTAGTTACGACGAGCATCCTGTGCTTCCGTCGGTGTATAACCCGAGTCATGGACAGTATACCACCATACACATACAGCGCCCTTGCGGGCGTTGTATGTACTCGTGTTGCGGGGGCCGGAATCGAACCGGCGTCTGGAGGTTATGAGCCTCCCGAGGTACCTCTCCTCTACCCCGCTGCGGAAAATAATACCAGAAAATCTACTGAATGCAACATTAAATCACACCGAGCTCCGTAAACGCGGTACGATATTGAGCAATCGTGCGATGCGCCACACGCTCCTCCAACTTAAACTGTGAGCCCTCGTGCGCAATCCGGTTACGCACTCGGTGCGCCTCCCATGCCCCATCAAGAGACGGTAGCAGCGACACGGTCACCTGTTTCAGTCGCTCACCAAGACCATCGCCTTGGTACCCACGCGCAAGGAGCGCATCATCAAGCATGATGTCAGCCTCAATGATTGCCTGACGCCAATCGCTTTCTTGTAGGCCGGCCATAAGCTCCTCAACATGTGTCCATCGGGCAGACGCCATGTTCTTGGTAGATACTTTTGGTTCAATATATCCAAAACGCTCCTCATCCTCTTCAGCAAGATGCCGTACCTGGATCATCACGTATACCAGAAATGCTATGGCAGCAAGAGAGACGCCATACGCAACAAACGTAATGACCTGCCACACATGGGCAGCAATAACCATGAAGTAGTCAAAAGAATGCCCATTTCTGTTGGCAAAGAGTTCGTAGATGACACGAAACCAATATTCAACGTTTAGGAATGGCGGCGCATCGTTCATTGCCACCAGTATACCGCTACTTCACAGCTTCGGTTGCTGCTTTAAACAACAGCGTCTCCCCACCAAGCGGTGCGGTGAAATGTATGCCCGTAGGTAGCGCTACCCCCTCACGCGATACAGTGCCCATAGGTACGGAAATAGCTGGCATACCCGTAAGGTTTGCGGTAACCGTAAAGATGTCTTCAAGATACATAGCCACCGGGTCACCACTCTTCTCACCAAAGCGAAACGCGGGTGCGGGGGTTGTTGGAAATGCCACTACGTCACAGGTAGCAAACGCCTGTTCGTATTCTTTGCGCAACAATGCCCGTGCTGCATTTGCCTTGCGGTAGTAGGCATCAATGTACCCAGACGAGAGCACGAAGGTGCCCACCAATATACGACGCTTAGTTTCATCCCCAAACCCTGCCGCACGACTTTCCAAGTAATCAGCAAGGAGTGTGTCCCCTTCTTTGTGGAGTCCATAGCGCACCCCATCAAGACGAGCGAGGTTCGTAGACACTTCTGCAGGCATCACAATGTAGTACACCGGAAGCGCGTAGGCACTCGTAGGGAGCGCGACATCAATAACAGTGTGCCCTTGTGCAGTAAGTGCAGCAAGTGTTTCGTCAAAACGGGCGAGCACATCTGCATCAACTCCCTTTGCAAGCAACTCACGCGGTACCCCAATGCGGAGCTTTTCTGGTGCGGCATATTCAGTATATGTTCCTGCAGGAATGGTAGTGGTGTCTTTTGGATCTTGCCCACGTATCGCGTCAAAGAGTATGCGCGCATCCTCTACCGACTTCGTCATCGGACCAATCTGATCAAGTGAGGAACCCATAGCAATAAGTCCTGAGCGAGAGACTGCACCGTATGTAGGCTTCAGACCCACCAATCCCGTATACGCGGCAGGCTGACGAATAGAGCCACCGGTATCTGAGCCAAGTGCCGCAATACACATATGCGCTGCAACGGCTGCAGCAGAGCCCCCAGAAGAACCACCTGGCACACGTGTTGGATCAACCGGATTCTTAGAAGGACCGTATGCAGAGTGCTCCGTAGAACCACCCATAGCAAACTCATCCATGTTGGCACGACCAATGAAAAGTGCGTTCTGCGCCTTGAGCTGTGCAATAGCAAACGCATCATACGTAGCGGTGTAGTGCTCAAGCATCTTTGATGCAGCACTTGCCGTTTTCCCCTGTATTAAAATGTTGTCTTTGATAGCAAGCGGGATACCGCACAGAAGCGGCGCTGCCTCCCCTTCGGTATCAATACGTGCCTGTGCGGCAGCAATAGCAGCATCATCACGATCAAAGATTTCAAGCAGTGCATTGAGTTCTGGGTTCTTTGCACGTGCTACTGCCTCACAGGCATCCCACAACTCACGCACCGTGAGTTCCTTGGCACGCAGTGCGCGTGCCGCCTCCACTATCGTGAGTTCGTTTGCTGGCTTAGTCATGCGAGATAATCTGCTTCACGGCAAGTGAATCACCCTCGCGTTTTGGGAACTGCGCGGTAATTGCCTCGGTAAACGCCCCGGCAGGATACGGGTGCTCATCAGCACGAAATACGTTTGTTGCTGGTACTGCACCATCACGCCCCTCCCCCAGATCTACGGAAAGACCTGAGAGCGTATCAACATACGCAATAATGCTTTCAAACTCTTTGGCAAAACGCTCCTGCTCCTCCCCGCCGATAGAGAGGCGTGCAAGCGCCGCGAGCCGTGCCACTTCTTCTGTACCCTTCATGCAGGGTACTCTAACACGCTATTTGGGTATGAGAAATTTATGCGCCAACACGCGAACGGAACTCGGCTTCGGTAAGCAGCGGTACCCCAAGCTCCTTGGCTTTGTCATATTTGCTGCCGGGATTTTCACCTGCCAGGACAAAGGATGTCTTTTTTGACACTGACCCAGCCACCTTCCCTCCCGCGGTGCGCACCAGTGCTTCAGCTTCGTCCCGCGAAAGCGTTTCAAGCGTACCTGTGACCACCACGGTCTGTCCGGTAAGAGGACCAGATGTGGGTGCGGATACTTTTTGTATCGTGAGATGTTTTTGTAACCGAGCAATCAGTGCGACATTTTCAGTATCCATACACCACGCCGCAACCGCTGCTCCGATAACCTCCCCCACCCCATCAATGCGAGCCAATTCCTCAGAAGAAGCTTTGGCGAGTGCATCAAGCGTGCCATATCGGGTGGCAAGCAGGTAGGCATTCTCTTCACCCACATGCGGTATGGAAAGACCCACTAGTAAACGATCTAGGGTGACTGTTTTTGCCGCAGCGATACCAGCGAGCAGGTTGTCCGCTTTCTTTTCTTCAAACCCTTCCAGCTGCAGTAGTTCGTCTTTGGTAAGTTCAAAGATATCGTCGAAGTCAGAGATAAGGTTTTGCTCCATCAAAAGACGCACCGTCTCACGACCCATGCCATCAATGTCCAGTGCACTCTTTCCTGCAAAATGGATGAGCTTGCGTGTTTGTACTTCAAATGATCCCGCAACCGCACAGCGATGCGCTGCTTCTCCCGGTACGCGTTCAATACGCCCGTCCCCACCACATAGTGGCGAGTGCGTCGGGAAGCGCCACGGCACCGTATGTGCTGGGCGAAGTGGGAGCACCACCTGCACAATTTCAGGAATAATGTCACCTGCTTTCTGCAAGATAACCGTATCACCAATACGTACATCTTTTTCAGCAATGAAATCTTCGTTATGAAGTGTGGCACGCGCAACCGTTGTTCCTGCAACTGCCACAGCGCGCAAATGCGCAACCGGAGTGAGCTTCCCCGTGCGTCCCACCTGCAGGGTAATGTCTTCAAGAATTGTTTGTACTTGTTCTGGGGGAAACTTAAGGGCAATGGCGTAGCGAGGCGCTTTCCCCGTATATCCAAGCAGCTCTTGATAATCACGACGCTCAAGCTTGAGCACGATACCATCAAGCTGGTAGTTCACCTTCTCACGTGCCTTTCCCTGCCAGTGGTTCCAGAAATCTATAACTTCAGCGATCGTAGTAACATGACGACGTTCTGGATTTACCGGGAACCCAAGATCTTGAAGATACTGTAGCTCCTCCGTCTGTGTCTTCGGTATCTCCTCTGAAGAAAGTGCGACATCGTACATAAAGACCGCGAGTGGACGCTGGAGCGCAATCGCAGGATCAAGCTGACGAATAGAGCCTGCTGCCGCATTCCGGGGATTGGCAAAGACTGGTTCTCCTGCCTTCTCACGCTCTTTGTTAAGTGCCGCAAACCCGGTACGCGTAAGATACACCTCACCCTCAGCAACAAGATCAATAGGTCGTGGAAGTTTTTGGGGTATAGACGCAATGGTACGAATGTTATGCGTCACATCTTCACCCACTGCCCCATCTCCTCGGGTTGCTGCCGTTATGAGTACCCCCTTCTCATACGTCAGAATAATCTTGAGACCGTCAATCTTTAGCTCAAGATCATACGTAGTCTGCACCTCTGCCACGCCCGCAGCGGCAAGACCACGACGAATACGTTCATCAAACGCGCGTATATCTTCTTCAGTAAACGCATCATTAAATGACCACTGTGCTGCCTTGTGACGCACCTTCACAAGCTCAGGCAGTGGCTTCCCTGCCACCATCTGGGTTGGAGAATCAGGAGTAATAAGTTCTGGGTATGTCTCTTCAAGCTTTGCAAGTTCGTACTTGAGAGAATCAAGCGCCTCTTCAGAAATAACCGTCGTGTCGTGCTCATGATACGCCGCACGGTATGCCGTTATCGCCTCGCGGAGCTTCGTGACACGCTCGCGTATATCATGCGGCACGGTCATACGCTAATAGGTTGCGGAAAGACCACGCTCGACAAGCTTGTCAGGATCTTCAAAGTTACACGTATTGGTACCGCGAGCAAATACTGTCGTACGGCCATCGTCTCCCTTGGTAAGTACGACGTACGCGCACCCGTTTCCTGAAGGAAACCAGCCACCGGCATACTGCGTATTCCCAGACTCATCAACCCACTCCCCACTGGAGAACGAAGGTCCTGACCCTGTGTCGCCATAGAAATAAAACTGCACGGTTTGCCATGTACCATCCTCAAGCGCACAGGGAATCATTGGTGCAGAATCTTGGTCTTGGAATGGACTGCCGTAGTGACCCTCAGGAAGCCAGGTCATCTGATCCGCTGCAGCAATACATTCAAGCGCTGAGCTCGCCGCATAAAACGCATCTTCTGAATCACGAGCTACGCCTGCAAGCTTTAATTGCTGTGCACTCATGTGCGCAAGTGCAAGGCCGATAGACAGTACAACTGACGCAAGGACTGCAGCAACAAGAAGCGTAAAACCACGCTTTGTGTGTACTGACTGTTGTGTTGGGTTACATGCCATAGCCAAGCCAATCATAAAGGTGCTCTTGCAAGGTAACGGAACGCGGTGTGGTGTTCTCAAGCCACGACACACGAACCGAAACGGTCGCTTCCGTAATTGAACCGTAGTAGTGTTCATCAATACGCACACTGCGCGTAAACTTTGATTCTGTACCCGATTCCTGCTGATTGTAGACACCCGTATCACTCATATATAGCGGGGCGCAGAAAAAGTATCCAGCCTCACCCTGACATCCCGTAACCGTAAATGATTGTGCATCAACCATACACTCTGAGGATACACACGCTCCCGCCCCCTCAAGCCACCAACGCCACGAATCAGTACCTGATACACGCGCAAGCAAATTGTCATCGCGTATCGCGTGCACAATCTCAATGCCCTCTTGGGCAAGATATGAGGCAACCAGATCATCCTGTGATACCCGCGCGGTGCGGATAGCCGTATGGGCAATGGAATATGGCCCGACAATAGCGATAGTGAGAATGGTGACTGCCACCAGTGTTTCTATGAGCGTAAACCCGTGTATGTCCTTTTCTACGTGTTTCATAGGTCAAGTTGGCGCTGTGTCGCCTGTGTCTGAATAGAGAACGGTAATTCCTCCACCACACCCTGTCGCTTCACTCCCATTGACCCATGCAGGGTAATGAATACCGACGGCTGCATATCGTCACCGCCACCTGCACCACGCAGATAGAACTCAAGATCATCGATATGGACATTTGGATCCGTAATCGATGACGCCGTGTCAGATTCACACGAACGATCCCCGTCATACGAGCCAATATACCGACCCAAGCTTCCATCATCCTTAAGTAAATAGGTGATACTTCTGCCCTCTTGATCCACCACCGAGAAGCAGCTAAAAGAGCCCGAGCCCGCATAGGCATAGTTGGTGCCTGTACGAATAGTGCGCGTCATGTTCTCAAGCGCAAAAGAAAAGTTGTTAGTGAGATCAGATCGTGCACGTGATGCCCTGTCCAGATCAAGTAATGAAGCATACGCGATAGTAGCAAGCAGCATCACCACACTGAAAAGCCCTATGGCAACAATAAGTTCCACCAGCGTATATCCTCGTTGTGCGGTACGTATCATCATGGACAAGTTTGTGGGACCGCTATCTGACCCGTATCTCTCACGGTAACACAACGCAGTGCACCGTCTTGGCCACGTACATATATCGTGGTTAATGAGAGACGAAAGAGTGGACTCCCATCGTAGGCATACGCGGTCATAATCGCATCAGTGTTTGGCCGTGAAAAGACAATGTCCACTTCTTGTACATTTTGTCCAGAGTTATCTGAACAAACTATGTACCCATAGTACTGGTGGGTACCGCACACTTTGGCGATAGTAAACCCTTCACGCAGCGTGTAATGCTTCACCAACTCACCCATCTCCGCATCGTACCTGCAGTTACCTGGCTTTGCACTTGGTAGGTTTGGGTCTTGAGAGGGATAACAGGTGTTTTCATCCCACTGATACGGGAAGAAGTCAGAAAAGATATCATATGCAGAGACACCTGATTCTCCAGGCGATACTTGGAACCCATACCCTGCATTCGTATTCATGCCACGATTAGCAATACCGAGCGATTGCGCCTCACGTATTGAGGTTGCAATACCGTATGCGGCTTCGTTGAGCAATATGCTTTTATTAAACGATGCGTTGCCCGTAAGTACCACGCCCATAATGACGGAGATGATTGCGAGTGCAACCAGTATCTCAACAAGCGTAAACCCCGCTACAGAGGAAGCAGGTGTGCGGCGAGCAGTTCGATGAGCGAGAGCGGGTCCCATGACGTAAAGATAGCGAGGAGAAAGCCCGCGGCAAGAAATGGCGCGAACGGTACCTCAATACCCATTCTACGACCTTTCGGGGCACGCACCAATATCACAATGCCCACAAGTGCCCCAATCCAAAATGAAAGCAGTAGGCCTGAAAAGGCCTGTACCCCCGCAAGGAGGGTGAGCGACATAACCAGTGGTGCATCTGCAAGCCCCATGGCACGACCACGCGAGAGTACATGTAGCCCAAGAAAGAGAAGCCCATATATGGCCGCAGAAAAGAGTGTCAGTCCCCTATCCCCTGCCGTCATGGGTGTGACAATAAAGAACCCGAGTGCAGAGAGCGCAAACAACACCGACAACCCATGCGGGATTATCGTATGACGAAGATCATAGAGCACAATAATCACCAGAAAGAATACTGCTACGAGCAAGAACAGTAACGAAGTACTTATACCAAAGAGCACGTACGCACGTGCAAACAGCACCGCGAGCACCACTTCAGCAAGTGCATAGCGCCCTGAAAACCGTGCCGTGCAGTATCGACAGCGACCCAATGACGCAAGCCATGAGAATACGGGTACCAAATCTGGAATACGTAACTCAGTACCGCATGCGTTACACGAAGAGCGTCCTGAGAACCACCCCCAACCAGTATACATACGCTCTGCAATAACCCCCGCGAAGCTTGCGAAGATGGCGCCGAGCACACCAAAGAAAATCATCATGAGCATAAGTATACCCCGATACTAAAACACCCCGGGAGGCGGGGTGTTTTATTTCTGCACACTACGTTAGTTTGCAGGACACGCGGTGTCCTCGTTATCAGGCGCGTTGCTGATTTCTCTTTTTACCCCAGTAGAGTCAACACACCAATACTTTCCGTTTGTGGTCTGAGCAGCCACCATAAACTCGGTCGGTGTAGATGCACACACCACTGGTCGAGGACCATTATCTTTATTTGCCCCTTCAACTGCAGCAGAAAGTGTTGGGTCAGCAAACAGTGTGTTTGCTGCCGTACACGAAGCACCCCCGCCAGTGTTATCGGCGCTACCATAACTATTTCCATGCTCTTCATAGTAGAGGGCCGCTTGAGATACAGACGTCGCGAGGTTTGCCTTTACGCCAGTGTCATTCCCCTTATCTCGTGCCGTATTCAATGAGGCAAGCACGATAGAAGAAAGCACACCAATAATGGCAATAACAACGAGAAGCTCAAGGAGCGTAAAGCCGCGAGAACGAGAAACCGTGTGGGTAATCATAGTGATAAATGATAGAAAAGAGGCATCTGCCGCTTTCCTCTATTGTAGACGCTCCTTCCCTAAATAGGAATCACTCTGTGGATAGCAAACGCGCCCCAAGCGAGGCGCGTTTGCTATCCACGAGAAATGAATTACTGACACGCAGAACCGCTGATGGTAGTCGCTTTCTTCTGACCGAGAGAGTCAATGCACCACGTACCACCACCGAGCAGCGGACTCGACATGGCCCATGCACTACCCGTAGCAACACACGTGGTGTTATTAGAACCGTTTGCAGATTCCACCGCTGCCGTTGCCTGTCTAATCGTGGTATCAGAGAACATACCGTTACCGCTCGTAGCGGTAGGACAGGTTGCTGAGGAGAATGAGCCGTAGCTGTTGCTATTGCTGTCATAGTACAACTCTGCCTGGACCGAAACAGTAGACATGTTTGCCTTGATAGCCGCATCGTTACCCTTGTTACGCGCGGTGTTCAACGATGCAAGCACGATCGACGAAAGAATGCCGATAATGGCAATAACGACGAGAAGCTCGATGAGCGTAAAACCTCGGCGAGAGTGGTAATGGTTCATGCGGGTAACGATTTAATCAAATAAGGTGCGGCTAAAGGCGCGCTTGCTATCTATTGTACGGGAAATACCACCAGAATAGTAGCAGGGTGTGGATAGTCCACTACTCTTCTGCCACACAGGTACCGCATTGCGCATAGAAGGATTCATCCGGATTCTCATCTTCACCAACATCCACTGCGCAGGATGTCTGCTTTGAATCAACACACCAGTATGAAGAAGACTGACCGGAAGGACGCTGTACCCATACGGCGTATTTGCCAGGGGTAAGTCGGCAGTGAATACCCCCATCCCCTATCGTTCGCGGACTGCCTGCATCAGCACTGGCAAGTGACTGCACAATGGAGGGGTCAGAGAACATGCCCTGCGTACAACTATCATCAGTATCATCTGCATAGTTGCGATGTTCGCGATAGTAGAGTTCCGCGCGCAACTGCAGTGCCGAAAGATTTGTTCGTATGGCACCATCGTTCGCTTTATTGCGCACCACCGTAATCGTCACCGTAGCAAGCGCGGTAATGATACCAAAGATGGCAAGTGCCATGATCATTTCAACGAACGTAAATCCTCGAGAAGTGCGCCCTGTCATACCACGTTATCCGATACCGCCAGCCATGTTGTAGATAGGCACCATCACGGCCGCAAGCAGAAGTCCCACACCAATACCCAAGAGCACAATCATCGCTGGCTCAATAAGCCCAAGCAGGGTGTCCACCGCCTGCACCACTTCACGACGATAATACTTTGAAAGTGCAATAAGAATATTGCCCAACTCACCGGTTTCTTCACCCACACGAATCATGGCAATCATAATGTCAGGTATTTCATCATACGAACCAAAAGCATCTGACATGGATTTACCACCACGAATATCTGCACTCGCATTTGAAAGGATGCGCTCATAGGTTGGGTTATCCACCACCGTCGCCGTGATATCAACCGCCTCTACGATAGGCACACCAGCAAGCAACATGGTTGAGAAGTTGTCCGCAATACGGGTGAGATAGAGTTTCTGGTACAAGCTTCCGACATACGGAATAGAAAGTTTCAGTCCATCAAACAAGAGCTTTCCTGCTTCAGTACGGAGTGAACGCAGCAGGAAGAACCCACCTATTGCCAGCGCAATGAGAATGAAAATACCGTAGTGCACCAAGAAGCTTGAGACACCGAGCACCACCTGGGTATACAGTGGCAGTTCCTGACCAGAATCAGCGAGAATACCACCGATGCGTGGAATAACCATAGTGAGCATGAGCACCATCACCGCAATGAAGGCTGCAATAACAAAGGCAGGATAAATAAGTGCATGTTGTGCCTTGGAAAGCACCTCATGTGAACGATCAAGATAGTCAGCAAGGAAGCTGAAGGTCTCTGGGAGCTTGCCAGCCTCTTCACCCACCCGCACCATGTTTACGTACAAGGTACTGAACGCCACCGGGTGACGAGACAGTGCCTTGCTAATAGGGCTACCGCCCTGCACATCATCAGCAACCTGCGTCAAAATATCGGCAAGGTGTTTGTTATCAACCTCAGCGGCAAGCAGACGGAAGATACGGAGCGCAGACACCTGTGCCTCAAACAGCGTAGCAATCTGACGCGAAAGCAACACGATCTCGTGCTCAGAGACACTCTTGAAAAACGGAATATGAAGATTACTCAAAAACGACTTCTTGTTTGCCTCCTCAATGGAGGAGATAACTAAGCTTCGCTGCTGCAACAACGAAATAGCGGTATCACGCGAAAGCGCTTCCACTGTTCCCTCTCGCTCGTGGCCATCCTTATCAATTGCGCGGTAATTAAAAAGCATACAGATATAGTAGCACTAGAGATACCGCTCAAAGGTCTTGCGGTCAAAGGCGTGTTCGTAGGCACGCTCAACCGCAATCTCCCCACGACGTACCAAGTCCGCAAGCGAGCGGTCCATATCAATCATGCCCTCTTGTGCTGAGGTCTGTATGACTGAAGGTATTTCATGGGTGCGACCTTCACGGATAAGGTTAGCAATAGCGGTGTTGTTAATCAGCAACTCATAGGCAGGAATAAGACCGCCCGAGACACGGGGAATGAGACGCTGGGAGAAGATACCTGCCAAGGAGCCGGCAAGCTGCAGACGTACCTGGTTTTGCTGACTTGCGGGGAACATATCAATAATGCGGTCAATCGTCTGTGACGCCGTATTCGTGTGAAGCGTTGAAAGCACAAAGTGACCCGTCTCTGCCGCCGTTACCGCAGACGACATCGTTTCTTGATCGCGCATCTCCCCCACCATGATGACGTCTACGTCTTCACGGAAGGATGCTTCAAGTGCGGTATGGAAGTCAGGCGCATCAATACGCACCTCACGCTGGTGAATCATCGACTTCTTTGGAGTAAAGAAATATTCAATAGGATCTTCAATAGTAAGAATGTGCTCAGCGCGTGTTTCATTGATGCGGTCAATGAGTGCGGCAAGGGTGGTTGATTTTCCGTGACCGGTTGGTCCCACCACCAAGAAGAATCCTTGCTGGCGCTGTGAGAACACATCCAACAGTGGCGGGAGGTTCAGTTCAGTAAACGTACGTATCGCCTCAGGAATAAGACGCATGGCAATTGAAATGACCGCACCGGTCACATACGCATTCACGCGGAAACGGGCACGCTTCTTGTGGTCATACGAAAAGTCAATTGACTGTGCCTTTTCAAAAGTCTCTCGACGATGCTCTGGCACCATTGTTTCAAGCATGCCCGCAGTCTCCTCAGCAGCAAGTACTGGCTCAGAGAGAAGTGGCACCAAGGAACCGGCGATACGCAAGATAGGATGGGAGCCTGGGGAAAGATGCACGTCAGATGCCCCTTCAGAGAGTGCGATATCTAGGAGACGTACAACGCGTTCTTCGCTCATACCGCTTTTGCCTTCTTAGCCTCAATCACCTCCGTCGTACGTGCCACCACCTCAGAAGGTATTGATGAGGCTTTGATAATGTATCCATCTGCATGGAGTTCACGGGCACGTTCAAGGTCAGTATCTGCTCCCTGATTCGTGAGCATGATAACTGCAGCACCAGGGGCAAGGTTTTCTTTGCGAATTGTCTCAAGTACCTCAAAACCCGTAAGACCTGGCATGACCACATCAAGCAGCACGGCATCTTGTTCTGGATGCTCACGCAAAAAGGCAAGCAACTCTTCCCCACGCGCGTTTGGGGTCACCGTATGCCCCAGCGAACGGAACTTGAGTGCATACATGTCAATTAAAAAACGATCATCATCAAGCAAACAGATGGCGTAGTGTTTTGATGGTGCGGTATCCATGTTCGTCGTTACGCCTCAGTGGCAGGTTCTTCATCAACAGAGAGTGATCCGCCAAGCGCATTCGCTTCTTCAAACGGAATGTCTCCCTTAAGTGCCTTGAGTATAGCATCCTCCTGATACGTGAGCATGCCGTTTTTACGTGCTGCCGCATATACGCTTTCCTCAACAGGGTTCTCAAGGATAACCTTCTCAATTTCAGGGTTCATCTTCAAGATTTCAAATGCTCCTATGCGACCGCGCGTACCGGTTGGGCATTCTTTTGTTGGGTGTGCGTGATACAGATGCTCAAATGCAGGAATGCTCTTTTGTACTGATTCAGGCAGATCACCAAAACGTGCGTCCAGTAGCTTCTTCAAGCTTTCAGTTACCTCAAACGCTTCCCCTGCCCCCGGACAAAGTCGACGCACCAGACGTTGACCAATAACCGCGATAAGGGTTGGCGCAATGAGGTAGGGATCAACACCCATGTTCACTAAACGAGGAATCGCCGCAGCAGCAGAGTTAGTGTGAATGGTTGAAAACACCAAGTGACCAGTAAGGGCTGCCTGTATCGCAAGTTGTGCTGTTTCTTTGTCACGGATTTCTCCCACCATGATAATGTCAGGGTCTTGGCGAAGAATGGAACGCAGACCCGAGGCAAAAGTGTAGCCAATTTCTGGACGCACCTGCGACTGCGCAACTCCTGGAATGTCGTATTCAACCGGGTCTTCAAGAGACACCACATTTTGTTTCTCACGATCAAGCTCCGATAGCATAGCAAACAAGGTGGTTGATTTACCCGAACCGGTAGGACCAGCAATGAGCACGATCCCGTATGGCACCTTGAGGAGCCCTCGTACCGTCTCTAGATTTTCTGGAGAGAACCCTATGCTATCAAGTGACTCGGTTGTCGCGTTTCTATCAAGAATACGCATCACCACCTTTTCACCGTACTGCGTTGGGAACGTGGATACACGAAAGTCCACCTTCAACCCATTTTCTGTATGTGCAGAGAAACGGCCATCTTGCGGCTTTCGTTTTTCATCAAGGCGGAGTTGCGCCATGATCTTGATACGTGACACCACTGCCTGTTGTACTTTTGCTGGGAGCGTCAGTGACGTATGCAGTTCACCGTCCATACGGAAGCGTACCCGGGTCACGTCTGCCGCTGGCTCTATGTGAATATCAGACGCCTTCGCTTCAACTGCGTATCGGATAATAGTTGCCACAATCTTTGAGACCGGTGCGTCTCCACGAATTTCACCATCCTTCGCAACATCGGCAGAAAGATCAACGGTCTCCTGACTCGTCAGAAGTGCTTCCGTGGCATCCCCCACACTCGGTGCAGTATCAAGTTCAGAGAGTGCCTTCCCCACTTCTCCAGAAAGGTTCTCGTACGCATCAAGCATTTTTGCAAAGTCAGTTTCTGAAATAAGATACAGCTTGTACGGCATCCCGATGCGTGAAGAGATAAACTGCAACGCATCACGCGCTTCAATGTTATCCGGATCAACAATACCCACTGCCAGCGCACCCTCCTCTACCCCAAGTGGCGCAAACCGATAGTGCTTTGCTGATTCTTGTGGCACATAGGCAAGTGCTTTTTGATCAACTGGGTGTGCACTATCAATACTGCGTGCCGGTATGCCATACGCTTCTGTTGCAACTGCAAGTGCATCTGCAGGGGTAATACCACGACTAGCAAGTACTGCATCAAGTGTTTCCCCAGAGCGAACCTGGGCTTCAATATCCGCTACATCAGCAGGCTTTACGACACCCGCTTCCTGCAAGAGTGCAAGGAGATTCATGCACGTATTGTACTATGCACACGCCTGAAACATCAGTGCGCTGTGGAAGGAATTATTCCTGCGCTGAAAAAGCTGCGAAAGGATTTGTGCGGCCAGCAGCTTCAGCTGATACCGGTACACGAATATCCGTAAGCTGCATGAAGCGTGGGGTGTGCAGAAGTGTTGTATCAAGCACGAGCGGCTGAATGCTTGATGCAAGGGTAAGGAAACGGAGCTCAACATCACTTGCCCCGGTTGTTTCCTGCACCACCGCAATATTTTCTTGCTTTGCACCAAAGAGATAGTACGCCCCCACCAAAAGGAGCACAGCAATAACAACCAGTGCAATGAGTGTGTTACGTGAGAAAGAAAGTTTCATCATAAGCAATTAGCGAAGCCAGTACACACGAATAGTCATAGTAAATGTATAGAGCGAGCTCTGTGGCACTTCCTGCATCGTGAGCGCCACCACATCAAGAGGACGCAGGCTATTCTCAACGGCTGAGAGGAAGGTAAAGAGGTTGGTATACGTACCTGTAAGCTTCACGGACAGATCAACTGAATCAGTTGGCGTACCTTTTGTAAGCGGTGCAGATGCTACCTGACGGCCAGTTGCAGGGTCAATTTGCGTATTCGTCGGTGCACTTGATGCAGGGCGTGCAGGCCCATCCCCTGATCCCTTCACATCTATGTCAGACACCGAGAGACCAGCACCGGTAGCAAGTGCGTTGAGGTCAATGATGAGCTGCACGTTATCAACGCCATCAGGAAGGAATCCCTTGAGACGCGCGACATCTTCATCAGTGAGTGTCTTGCGCTTCTCTGCAATCTCATCCTGCTTTGAAAGATAATCCGATGCCGCAACCAGGGCACGGTCATAGTTCCCTATCTCTGTCTTAAGCGTTGCAACGTCTTTGGTATACGTTGGGTGGATATAGCCAAGGAACACGCCCAGGGCAACAAGTATCGCTATAAATGGTGGGAGGTAGGCGGTCATGGTGTGGTGGTTGCGGCCTTCGGTGCTCCAGGTGCCGTGCTGGTTGCCGTTTGCTTCGTAGTCGTTGCTACGGTCTTTGCTGACGTTGTGGCGGTAGTGGTTGCAACCGGAAGAGCCATTGACTCAGTCGGTGCTGACTTCGGTACCGCCTCAACACCGGCAACGACCAAATTTGGCGCAAGGGTTGCCGTCAGCGAGAAATCAATACCGCCGTCTTTGTTTTGGCGTACTCCCGAGAAGATGGCACGACGGATATCGGGATCTGAGGAGAACGCGGTTGACTGTGCCGCAAGTGCGTTGAAGCTCTTTGCCTCACCGGTCATTTGCACCTCAGCGCTCTTATCAGCGGCAATCGTTACTGACAACGTACGGAACCGTACACTCTGGAGCGTCATGGCCTCAAGCTTTGTAAAGAATGAGGTGAGCATGACGTGATCCTTGAGCAGCTTGTTCCCTACCGACAAACGATCACGCAAACGTATGAACTCCTGCACTGCCTGCTGATTGATGCCCTGCTCTTTTGCCGTAAGTTCTGCAGCACGCGCTGTCTTCACACGACCCAGATATTCCTGATAGCCATACACTGCACCTGCCGCAAGTACGGCAACAAGCAATATAACCGGTGCGACGATATTAATCGGGTTGGCACCATGACGACGAAACGTCTGGGGACTTGAGGCCTGTATAGCCTGCTTTGGCACAAATGATGTCGGAATGTTTGGAGGGATTGCCACAAAAGAAGTATAGCTCCTAAAGAGTCTCGCGTATTTTACAAGGTGGGGAAAACAACTAGCGCTGCTCTTCCAGCTTACGCAGTGCCAGACCTACCGCCACTGAAAACTCTGGACCAATTTCTTGGAGCACAGGGCGCATAAACGCTGGCGCATCGGTCTTTCCAAATGGATCAGCAACCTGCACATCAAGTAAGAAGCGGCTCTTGGCATAGACACCAAGTGCGGGCGTTACGCCACCGCCACCAGTAAGCGCAATGGATGAGACCACCCGATGCGTTGCTGACTCAAACTGCGTCACGACACGGCGTGCATCTTCAAAGATACGGGTAAACACCAACTCAATGGCCTGTTTTGCATAGATACCCTCCCCTTCTTCTGGGGCAAAGCCAAACTGCTTCTTAAGCGACTCTGCCTTTGCCAGTGGTATATGTGCGGTGCTTGCGATAGTACGAGTCACCTGCTGTCCTCCTTCAGGGATGGTGTGCGACACCGCAATCACACCGCGCTCAACGATGTAGAGCTTTGTTGATGAGGCACCGATATCCAATATCATCACTGGCTTCACCGGCTCTTCAATCACCGCACGAATAGTACTGAATATTTCTATCTCATAGAAGGTAGCGGAGAGCTTGGCGAGCTCAATCACCTTCTGCAAGAACGTGAGTTCATCGTTGTGCACCGCAACCAACAGTACCTTCACCGTCTTTTTCTTCTTCTCTTCCTCAGCGCTTGCTAAAGGATCAGGAACCACAAACCAATCAAGCTGTACTTCGGTAATAGGAACCGGGATGTACTTGCGTGCCTCAAGCTCAATGACGGTACGCTGCTCCGTAGGATCATCACGGCGTGGCAACTCTATCAACGTCACGAGCGAGCGGGAGAATGGAATAGACACGCCACAATCCGTTGCGGTTACCTTCGCCTCACGAATAAGATCCGTGAGTCCTTGTGCCACCGTCTCTGGGGAGAGTTTTGTTGCCTGCCCTATCTCTGCATCTGCATACGGACCAAGTGCGAGCTCGCCATAGGTTTCAAGCTTTGCAACACCTCCCTCTTTACGTATCTGCACCACCTTTATGGAAGATGATCCCACATCAACACCAAGCACACTCTTGCCTTTCTCCGTAGCGCCGAAGAGATTCTTGAGGAAAGCCATGATGCGCATAGTGTACCATTGCCCTCTCTCTATTCCATGCCCTGTATACAAACACTTCTTGATCTTTTCTTTCCCCCGCGAGAAAGCGAGCGTCTCATTCGACACAAAGATGTACATGCTCTTGTGCCATTCCTTACACCTATACATGTACAGAAAACAACACCCGCAACTGCTGCACTCATGCCCTTCCACCAACCACTGGTACGCGCCGCTATCCATGAAGCAAAGTTTGCAAACAGCCGACAGGCACAACGTATGCTTGCTGTAGTTCTTGAGGAATATATAGCTGCACTCCCCAACATCTCGCACGTGGTTCCCATACCCCTTTCACCTGAGCGTATGCGCGAGCGAGGATACAACCAGTGTGAGGAAGTCATACGACTGACTCAGTCACTCCCTATAGCGCCACGCAATATCCTTGTACGAATCAAAGACACCGAGCACCAGACGCACCTTTCGCGTGCTGACCGAAAACAAAACATGCGAGATGCATTCTTGGCTGCACCCGACCCCACCGCTACCTATGTACTCATAGATGACGTCATCACTACGGGCGCAACCATACAGGCTGCCATTAGTGCACTGACTGCAGCAGGTGCGAGGCACATCATCCCCATTGCTCTGGCACATTAATTGGAATACATATCCTGGTTACTGGAAGAAATACCCTAAAAAAGGTATAACCGTATACATACGGAGACGTGGCTGAGTGGTCGAAAGCGCCTCACTGCTAACGAGGTAGGGTCTAACAGCTCTCCAGGGTTCGAATCCCTGCGTCTCCGCCAACAACAAATGTCGGGATACCCCCGACATTTTTGTTTCGCACCACATACAATCACCTACGACGGATCTTCGCACGTCGTTGCACCAAAGAAGTTATTGCCCCACCAGTTTGCTTGTAGTCCGTTTTTATTACCCTCAGTTGAGGTCCACAACCGATATGATTGCGCAGAGGTGCCAGACGGCACGTTGCACCAATTGTCATAGTGATACCCAGACTTTATGTTATTTGTTCCAGCCAAAGAAGCATCGAACTGCGGATCTTGTGGCACCGTTGGCATGAGTCCCGCGTTCTGTAGCTCGTCTTGCAAACAGGTGAAATCAGCCCAGCTTGAACAAATAGGATACGTCCCATGTGTAGTTCGATATATCTCTATCGCTGCCTGAATCTGGCGAATGTTTGCCATGCGCTCCGTGTCACGGGCTTTTTCACGCGCTGCGTTCAAACTCACCAACACAATAGAGGAAAGAACACCGATGATGGCGATGACCACGAGCAATTCAATAAGGGTGAAGCCGCGGCGAGAACGTATATGCATGCTCACCATGATATCACCTACCCCTCAGTATTCTCGGGCTCGGTACAACTCCAGGTAAAGGCATCAGATACGTACTGGAGTAGTGCACGTGTATCTGCAAAACGATTGTCTGAACGGAGCACAACGGCATACACCATACCGCCACACGGTGCTTCTGATGCGGTGGTGAGTGCCTGTTTTGCCCGCGGTGTCTCCCCCGTCTTTCCGCCAATCACCCGAAAGTGCCCAATCGTCTCTTCAAGTAATTCATTGGTTGCGGTAAGTGAAGAGACTAACGTGCCGTGTGCATCAATAAGCGCGTAGCTTTTGAGACGTGTCGTATCAAACAGTGCTGGTTTTTCTTTTCGGATACGCTCGAGCAACCGGCTAATGTCATACGCCGATGATTGATTTACTGGCGAAGAAATATCATACGGATCCAGACCACTCGTATTTACATACACCGTCTCTGCAAGCATGAGTCGTGCTGCGTACACATTCATTCGTGCCACAAACGTTTCAAAGCTATCCGCACTTGCAAGAGCAAGCGTCTCCGCCATCTCGTTATTTGATGGTACTAACAGCGCCGCATACGCAGCAGAGAGAGGAAACTGCATACCTGCCTTGTACCATCCTGTTCTTCCCTTGCCGGTGGTTGCTTCTTTGGGAACGGTAACTGTGTCTGCGGCCAGCGACTCAGAGGCAACGTATGCCGTCATGAGTTTCGTGATACTCGCGATAGGAAGTGCCACATGCTCGTTCTTTGATACCAGTGCCGTACGCACCCCCTCAGGACCCACATACACTGCGGTATATGCTTCTGCAGAAAGTGTCGGTGGCGTACTACTTGCGCTCAGCAAGGTTGGTGCGAATGGTGGTGGCGGAGGTGCTGTATGCCGTACCGAAGATATGCCGCCACCGAACAATACGTACAGCCCACCCACCAACAACAGTGCCACTCCCCCAATAACCACCAGCCCGCCACGAGATTCAGTCATGCCTCGAGTATACAAAGAACCCGCTAGAGACGCACCCCGAATTCATTCTGCAGCGCTTCAGCCGTTGCCCCGTCAAGAACACCACTCACAGAAAGTGAGCGTGCCTGTTGATATGCAGAGAGTGCGTTCTTGGTGCATGGCCCAATGACGCCCGTGATAGGGCAGTCCGTAAATGAAACATTCTTGGGCGGATAGAAGCCAAGATGATGGAGCGCTGCCTGTAGTGCATACACCGGCACACCCCGCTCCTTCCCTATCGCACCCTGCCAATCATACGGAAATGCCACCGAGCCATACGTGCCAGAGACGCTATCGCCAAAGAAATCCTGCAGACCGAGGTAGGTTTGGTATGCGTACTCAGCCGCAACAAGATCGCGCAGTTCCGGTGCGTGAAATTGTGGTTCATAGATATACCCGTACTCAATAAGTACGCTCGCATGATCTGCGGTGTTGTATGCGCCGGTGGCAATGAGTGGACGGCTCTCCACTACCCCAGACGCCTCCTGTGCGAGCGTACTGGTTGCGTGATATGCCGAAAGGCGTGCTGCAATCGCATCAGCAATATCCTTTGATGCCTCACCATTGCTATACGCCCCAAGTGGCACATATATAGAGAACCCTGCATGCTCACCTGCCCGGGTACTCTTTCTGTCTGCATAGTCATTGAGGTGCAGGTGGAGTGCAATATCAATATTCTGCTCACCTGCCCATTTGTTGATGCCATACAGATGCAGTGCCGCATCAGTAGACGCAGTACCATGATGCACTTCATGCAAATCAGGAGGAATGGAGCCGTCACGCACCAGCGCATCCATCTCTTCTTTGTGCGCCTCACGAAACGCTTCAATGTCAGCCGCTTCATCCGTAAAGTATGAAAGTAGTGCGGGATGCCACGCCGTATCGGTGCGTGCGAGCATCACCTCATACCGAGGATTCATGGAGAGAATCTCTCGCAACGATTCACCGATGGCATAGGTCCACTCACGTTCATAGATACCACCAAATTCTGCACCACCTGAGAACGGTTCGTGTCCTGGCACAATCAAAATACGTACGTTCTTCTTGCGCTTTGCAAAGGGCTCCGTATTGGTATCTGATACGCGCTCGTAGGTAGTGCTTGCTGATTCATACGAACGTGCCAAGTCGCGCTTGGTAACACTCGCCACAAACCAGGTAGCGCCGGTGTAGGTGGCAACACCCGCACGATGTACACTCGTGGCCACCTGACTCAGACCGCCCCCAAGTACAAAAAAGGTTACGGAGGTAACTGCAAGCACCCCAAGCAAGGCACGAAAGATAGGACACATATCGGCACTATACCACTCACTATTCCCCAGAAGGTATACTGAGGCTCATGCGTCCCTCTGACCCCATTGAGCAACACTTCACCCGTCTCAAGGCTGAGCAGACACGAGCACTCCACAGCCTTTCTATTCGCACCATACGCGACCTCCTCTACTACTTCCCCGCACGATATGAGGCGGCAGGTCCAACCGCAACGGTACAGGGAGTATCTGCCGGTACCGACGCCACACTCTTTGGCACCATACGAAAACCAGAGGCACGAAAGAGTTGGAAAACACGACGACCACTTGCGGAGGCGTGGCTTGAAGATGCCAGTGGACGGTTAAAGCTCATGTGGTTCTCCCAGCCATACATTGCCAAGACACTGCATGACGGCATGGTGGTGAAGGTAACGGGAAAGATTGTCGGCGAAGGTGCAAAGGCATATATGGCAAATCCTGCCATAGACCGAACACCTCTTGATCCACTGCATGCACATGAGAATCTCTTCACCGAGACCTCAGAGACTGATGCGTTCCCGCTCTTTCCGGTATACCCAGAGCGTAAAGGTGTTTCTTCATTGTGGTTTCGCCATGCCGTACAGCGATGTCTTGAAGCAAAAGTGCACGAAACATTCCCCGACCCGCTTTCTGAACAGTTGCGCGAGACATACCACCTCCCCGCACTCGCTACGGCCTTGGTATGGATGCATCGCCCCAAGAAAGATACGGATGCAACCGCAGCACGAAAACGTTTTGCCTTTGAGGAAGTATTCGCACTCCAGCTTGCAATGCACAAACGCAAAAGCATCGCCGCACATACCAAGGCACTGCCCGTACATATAGATACCCACGGTCTAGACGCCTTCGTATCCTCATTTCCCTTTCCCCCAACCAACGCGCAACAAAAAGCTATTGCTGACATTGTCACTGATTTTGGCAAAACACACCCGATGATGCGTCTCCTTGAGGGTGATGTGGGGAGTGGAAAGACCGCGGTTGCCGCAGCAACCAGCTATCTCGTTGCGACCTCCACGCCGCCCAACAGAAATTCTGGTCATCTCCAAGTCGCCTATCTCTGCCCTACGGAAGTGCTCGCCAAGCAGCACTTCTCAACCTTCATCGCATACTTCAAAGACCACCCCATCCCTATCGGTCTCATCACCGGCAGTGAGTGTCGCAAGTTCCCCAGCAAGGTGCACAAAGAGGAATCAACGCACGTATCAAAAGCACAGTTTAGGAAGTGGGTAGCAAACGGTGAAATACCTATCGTCATCGGCACGCATGCACTTGTGCAGAAGTCACTCGTCTTTCAAAATCTCGCATACGCCATCATTGATGAGCAGCATCGCTTTGGTATCAGTCATCGCAAAGCACTTGCTACCAAGGATGGTGTCGCCCCGCACCTGCTCTCCATGACCGCCACCCCTATACCCCGCACCCTTGCACTCACCATATATGGTGACCTTGATCTTTCCCTGCTTGATGAAATGCCTGTGGGAAGAAAACCAGTCATCACTAAAGTACTCTCACCTAAAGAACGCGATGAAGCCTATGTACGCGTACGTGCAGAGCTTGCTGCAGGACGCCAAGCATATGTCATTTGTCCACGAATAGACGAACCAGACCCGAGCAAGGAGCTTGCCCTGCAGGCAAAGTCCGTGAAAGCAGAAGCCGAACGTCTGAAAAAAGAAGTGTTTCCTCAGGCAACCATCGCCATACTGCACAGCAAGATGCGTCCCGCAGAGAAAGAGGAGGTTATGGATCGCTTCTCTTCTGGTGAGGTAGATATACTTGTGGCGACATCAGTGGTAGAGGTGGGGGTGAATGTACCAAACGCCACCGTTATCTTGATTGAAGGCGCGGAACGCTTTGGTCTTTCCCAGCTGCATCAGTTACGCGGTCGTGTTATTCGCTCCACGAACCAAGCATACTGTTTTGTACTTCCTGAGACATACGGTGAAAACACCAAGAACCGTCTCAAGGCACTCACAACGGCAAAGAATGGTTTTGAGCTTGCTGAATATGACCTGTCTCTGCGAGGCGCTGGAGAACTTGCCGGCACCAGCCAGTGGGGTGTATCGGATGTTGCCATGGAAGCACTTGCAAACCTCAAGCTTGTGGAAGCGGCCAGAAACGAAGCAGCAGCTATTATTGCCACTGATCCGGAACTCACAAAGCACCCACTCCTGCGTGAAGCAGCACAGCAGCGGGAAATGCTGCACGGGGAGTAGCTACACACGTATCGTGCTAGTATCGACAGATGCCGTTCGCGCAGGAACTCTTTATTTTCATCAGTACGTATGGGTACATCGCCGTGTTCTTTGGCGCCATGCTTGAAGGTGAAAGTATCCTTTTGATTGCTGGATTGTTGGCACAGCAAGAACACCTCTCACTTCCCCTCATACTGGTGTGTGCGTTCCTTGGCACTCTTACGGGTGACACCGGATGGTTTTTGGCAGGACGCTATGGAGGTGAACGTTTAGTGCGACGCTTTGTGTTTTTACAGAAATGGATGAAGGTCTCCACTAATGCAGTACAGAAACGACCGCGTCTTATGTCAGCACTCATGCGCTTTATGTATGGATTCCGCAGCATCGTCCCATTCTCTATTGGCATGGCAAAAGTACCTGCACGAACATTTATATTCTGGAACCTGCTTGGTGCTTCCCTCTGGATTACCGTGTTTGGTGGTGCCGGCTATCTCATCGGTGAAACCTTCAGCCAATTCTTTGGCAGTATCCGTCGCTTTGAGCTCCTCCTCGTTGTGGCTGCCATCCTCGCATTTGCGGTTATCAAGACCGCAACGGACATTTCCCGCAAGGCGCTCAGTACAGTTGCTGAGGAAAAATAGCCAGTATACGATTGCTGCATGACCACGTACGTACTCTTTGGCATCACGGGAGATCTTGCTGCCAAAAAGATTCTCCCCGCACTCAGTAGTCTTTATGATCAGGGACTGCTTCCGCAACCATTCTCTGTGGTGGGGGTAACCCGCCAGGACCTGAGTGATGCGGAGCTCCGTACCCACATTGAAGACCGCGTTGATCTCTCTGACTCATTTATACAACGCATCACCTGTGTGTCAGGTTCATATGATGCCGCTGCAACCTACACGCTTCTCAAAGAGAA
>JAHFMT010000002.1:22192-23699 GCA_023267735.1 Candidatus Kaiserbacteria bacterium | reverse complement strand
CCGCCGAGCGCATACAGAGATATACTCACTGGACTTGCGCAAAGCGACATTACGCAGGGGAACCCTATCCTCATTGAAAAACCATTTGGTACCAGTCTTGCAACGGCACAAACACTGCAGGGACTCATAGAACAGCACTTTGCTGCTGAACAGATATTCCGTATTGATCACTATCTCGCCAAAGGTGGCGTGCAGAATATCCTTGCACGCAAACTACGAGGCGAAATGTTGTTTGGTACTCAACCACTTACGGCAATACATATTGCCACCTGCGAAACCATGACCGTTGCAGGTCGTGTCGGGTTCTACGACGGTGTTGGTGCGCTACGTGACGTGCTACAAAACCATCTCCTTGAGGTACTTGCCACTACGTTAATGAGTCAGCCGAACGGCACAAATGCCGCTGATATACAGCAGGCACGTGCTGCGGCACTGAGTGCACTTCCCGAGACCCTGCCTACCATTACTCGCGGGCAGTATGAGGGGTATCTCGCAGATGCGCAGGCACCTGCATCAGATACTGAAACCTACATACGTATTGAAACAACACTTACCGGTCCGTTTGCTGGTGTTACCTGCATTCTTGAAGGGGGCAAGGCGCTTGCACGGACCACACACACCATCACCCTTACATATGCCAATGGAGAGACGGAGCGGATTGATATGAACGAAGCGCCAGAGCGAAGTGATACCCTTACCAACTACGGACGTCTTATGTTTGATGCGCTCGCAGGTGATCAGACACTCTTTGTGTCAACAGAAGAAGTCATGGCAGCATGGGAGTATGTCACCCCTATCCTTGCTCACTTCCCTGCAGCACCGTGTGTTATCTATCCCCAAGGAGCCAAGCGTGTATAGTAGCTCCATGGAAACCCCACACCCAAAGAAAGAACGTACGTTCGTCATCATTAAACCTGATGGTGTGCAGCGTAGCCTCATCGGCAACATCATCACCCGCTATGAACAGACTGGTCTCAAGCTTGTGGGCATGCGCTTTGGTATGGCTGATACCACAAAACTCTGGAGCCACTACAACAACAAAGATGATGCATGGCTTGTAAGTACGGGCACAAAGATTTGTGAGAACAGAAAGGCAGCAGGTCAGGACGTACTGAAAGAACCTATTGAATACGGAAAGGATGTTATCCGCCACCTCGTCACCTATATGAACGCCGGTCCTGTACTCATGATGGTATGGGAAGGTAATCAGGCAGTTGCGGTAGTAAAGAAGATTACCGGCAGCACTGAACCCGCCACCTCAGACGTGGGCACCATACGTGGCGACTACACCATAGACTCATATGCCCTATCTGCGGTTGATGAACGTGCGGTACGCAACCTTATCCACTGTTCCGATCAGGTATCGGAGGCAGAACGTGAAATTGCCCTCTGGTTTACCCCTGAAGAACTCCTCACCTACAAGACCGTCCACGAAGCTATGTTGTACGACGTAAATCTTGACGGTGTCTTGGAATAGCAGGGTTTCGTGTTCTTATTCGCTATCCAC
>JAHFMT010000002.1:16054-22182 GCA_023267735.1 Candidatus Kaiserbacteria bacterium | reverse complement strand
CAAAGCCATAGAACTTATATATGGCGGCGGTATACTAGATGCAGAGCCGCACTCTGAAACGCAACTGCTCATATATCGGGAGTCTTATATCTCGGTGCCTCCTGTGAATCCCTCGGGAATCTACGGAACACCATGCGGACACCCACGTGGCATACAACGTTGCCACTTTATGAGACGGCTCTACGACACCACCCGCGTACGCGGGTTTTGTCGTATCTAGCGCATGCTAGAGTAGTGCGTATGCGTCTTACTTGGCTGTTCGGAGCGCTTTTCATTACCACTGCACTTGCACTCATACATGTGCAGGCACTCACTCACTTCCTCTACTGGAAATATCTTTGGCTTGATATTCCTATGCACGCACTTGGCGGGATTGCTATTGGTGCACTGGTTGCACCGCTGATTAGTCGCCGTCATACCCTGTGGTTTTTCCTTTCCTGTGCAACACTCTTTATTGCATGGGAAGTATTTGAATATGTGGGCGGTATCTCAGAAGGTCCGAACTTCATTCCTGACACCACGCTTGATTTAATTATGGACACCATCGGATGCCTCCTTCCCTACGTACTGGCACGAAAGCTTCTATGGCGCTCCGCGTAACATTCAACGGTGGTGCCGGTTCGGTGACGGGCTCTGAATTTCTTGTTACAACAGAGAACACCCGAGTACTTGTTGATTGCGGTATTGAACAAGGGAAAAAGTTCTGTGATACCGATGCTGCAGAACCGTTTGCGGCAGATCCCAAAACACTTAATGCGCTGATTGTTACCCACGCGCACCTTGACCACATTGGCCGTATCCCGAAACTCATACGTGACGGATTCACCGGCACCATTTACTCCACCGCTCCCACCCGTGACCTTGCCGCACTTATCCTTGCTGACTCGGTAACTATATTGGCTGAAGAGGCGGCCGCGTGTGGCACCGACCCCATCTACCACCGCGAAGATGTGGAACGTGCGTTTAGTAAGTGGCAGACGGTTCCGTACCATCAGGAGACTCCCCTAGGGGATCTTTCCTTTGTCATCAGACAAACAGGACACATTCTTGGCGCAGGCAGTGTACGCATCAAAAGCAGTGATGGATCAATAGCCTTCACTGGAGATATTGGTCACCCTCCTTCCCCCCTTATTCCTGACTGGGAACCTATTACCGACGCTGATGCACTGGTCATGGACGCGGTGTATGGCGACCGCGTACACGAACACCGTGCTGATCGTGTTGCGGTACTGCAAGAAAAACTCAAAGAAGCGATAGCACGCGGGGGCGCCATTCTCATTCCTGCCTTCTCACTTGAGCGCACCCAGCTCATGCTGTATCACCTTTCTAACTTCTTTGACGAAGGTGTTCTGCCAAAGATTCCTGTATTCCTTGATTCCCCGCTTGCCATACACGTCACTGATTTGTACCGAAAGTATGGGAATGAATATTTCCGCCCTGAAGCAAAAGACGAGATACGCCGAGAGCGTGATATTTTCTCCTTCCCGTTCCTCACCATGACTGGATCACGTGAAGAGTCTGAAGCGATTGCTAAGCAACAAAATCCAAAGATCATCATCGCAGGTGCGGGCATGAGCCATGGCGGACGCATTGGTCGCTGGGAAACCCGCTACCTCCCCGACCCAACCACTACCCTATTCATTGTGGGATATCAGGCACCAGGCAGTCCTGGAAGATTGCTTCAAGAGAACGTGAAGAAGGTGCGCATCAATCGCCAAGAGGTAAAGATACAGGCAACCATAGAAAACATTACGGGATGGTCAGGACATGCTGACCGCGATGAGTTGGTGCGATTTGCACAAGCGTCACTCCCTCGTACCAAAGTCATCTTCCCTTCTCTTGGGGAACCTGCCACTGCCCGTTTCCTTGCACAACGTATTCACGACTATGTCGGTGTTGAGGCGGTAGTACCAAGCAAGGGAGAGAGTTGGGAGATAGCGAATGGCAAAGTGTATAAGATGAAATAAAAAGAACCCCGGCCAAATGGTCGGAGTTCGTGGGTTGCTCTTGGAAAGAGCAGAAAGGACAGGTGGTGAATGAAGAAGAAAGGGGTTGGGAGAGTTGGTGAGCGGGCGGGCATGTGGGTGAACGTCTAGAACGATCGGGATGCTGGAACGGCCGCATCAGACTCTCCTGACCTCTTTCCTCTCAAAGACCACACCTATAGTGTATCTATTCCATATACAAACGCAAGCAAATAAAAACAGCCCCGTGTGGGGCTGTTTTTATGAGACGTATTAGTCTTTCTTTGCAATGCGTACGAACACTTCTGGATGATCCTTTGCAAGCGTTGCGAGTACCTTGCGGTCAAGGAGTACTCCCTGCTTCTTAAGGCCAGCCATAAAGGTGCTGTATGACTTCACACCGTTTTCACGGAGAGACGCGTTGATGCGTACAATCCAGAGCTGACGGAAATCAACCTTCTTGTCGCGGCGGTGGTTGAATGCGTACTTGCCGGCATGCACGAGCGCTTCTTTTGCATGGCGCTCTTTCTTGGAACGGCTACCGCGATATCCCTTGGCACGCTTCAGGGTGTTGCGACGACGTTTTGCTGAGATGACTCCTCCTTTAACTCGAGACATATGAAAGTAAGTAAATGGCTGTTAGTTTTCTGCGGCTGGACGCTTGGCTCCCGGGAAGAAACGGCGGCGTACCTGGTGGGTTACCGTAAGGCTACCCGCGCGGCGCTTGGCCATACGCTTGCTGCCTGACTGCTTACCATTGAAATGGTTTTGACCAGGCTTGCGTGCAATAAGCTTGCCCTTCTTGGTGACGCGTATGCGCTTGGTGTATGACTTGTTTGTTTTCATAAATAGTTATTGCTGTTTTGCAGCTTTGTCACGTTTTGCCTGTTCTGCAAGGTCTCGCTCGATAACACAAGCAAATCCTTTCGGACTGCGTGCTACCGATTCTGCAAGCTTGTAAGCAGACGGAATAAGGAGGAGGAACTTCTCAAGACGGGTCTTGAGAAACTGCTCGTCCATGCCCTTATAGCGACCCTTGAGGAACAGTTCTGCGCGTACACGGTGCCCCTCGGCCATCCACTCGGCGGCCTTGCGGGCCTTAAGCTGCATATCATGGTCGCCCGTGCCAACCTTGATTTGCACCTCCTTGGTTTCAGATACCTTGGCTTTGGCCTTTACGGCCTTTTCTTTCTTGCTCCGTTCGTACTCAAACTTACCATAATCAGCAATCTTAGCAACCGGCGGGGTCGCCATAGGAGAGATTTCAATAAGATCAAGGCCAGCGTCCTGGGCTGCCTGCAGAGCCTGCTTAAGGGAGATAACGCCAAGATTCCCCCCATCAGCACCAATAACCCGGAGTTCGTCCGAGCGGATTTCCCTATTAATGCGTGTGCGGTCCGTATTCACGAGAAGATAATGACGTTACCGTACCACAAAAAACAAGTATATTCAACGCCGTTACGCGGCTTTTGGCACCGCTGCCTGCTCTTCTGCCTTCTTGGGAGTAATGCCGTTAGCGACAAGAAGCTTCTCAAAGTCCTCACGCTCTACGGTTTCCACCTCAATGAGCTTGAGGGCAATGGCATCAAGGGCTCCGCGATGGGTGTGTATAGCCTCTCGTGCCTTATCCTTGGCAAGCGATACCAGACGAGATACTTCCGCATCCATCTTCGCTGCTACGTCCTGGGAGTACGGCTCTGCGCCAAATGCACGCTCAGAACCAAATGCTACTGGACCAAGCATGTCAGACATACCGTACCGAGCAACCATGTCACGTGCAATAGAAACCACCACCGAGAGGTCGCCATGCGGACCAGTGGTAATGTCACCAAAGATCTCTTCTTCTGCGACATAGCCACCAAGTGCTGCAGCCATATCATCAATAAAGCTCTTCTTTGAGTGCAGACGCTTATCCTCAAACGGCAGCTTCATGGTGTATCCCCCCGCACTGCCACGACTAATGATGGAGATTTTGTGCACCGGATCTGCATGGGGGAGGACTGAAGAAACCAGCGCATGACCTGCTTCATGGTATGCGGTAATTTCCTTCTCTTTCTTGGAGAGCAAATGGCTGCGACGCTCTGGACCAAGCAATACCTTCTCAATAGAACGAATGAGGTCGTACTGGGTAATCTCCGTACGGTTCTCACGTGCTGCAAGAATTGCACCCTCGTTCATCAGGTTTGCAAGATCAGCACCAGAGAACCCAGGAGTACGCTCAGCAATCACGATAAGGTTCGTGTCAGGGCCAAGCGGCTTCTTGCGGGCGTGTACCTTGAGGATTTCCTCACGATCACGACGATCTGGAAGATCAATCGTCACGCGACGATCAAAGCGCCCCGGACGAAGGAGTGCAGGGTCAAGCACATCAGGACGGTTCGTTGCCGCCATGACCACCACCTTCTCATTTGGCTCAAAGCCATCCATTTCAACAAGAATCTGGTTCAGTGTTTGCTCGCGCTCATCATTGCCACCGCCTACCCCAGTCCCGCGTGCGCGACCAACGGCATCAATTTCATCTACGAAAATAATTGATGGTGCTGCTTTCTTTGCTACTTGGAACGTATCACGTACGCGTGATGCACCCACGCCCACAAACATTTCTACAAACTCTGATGCAGACACCGAGAAGAACGGTACCCCCGCCTCCCCCGCTACCGCACGCGCAAGCAGTGTCTTACCCGTGCCAGGTGAACCCATCAAAATGATGCCTTTAGGAATGCGTGCACCGATGTCCAAGAACTTCTTTGGGTTCTTTAGGAAATCAACAATCTCCAGGAGTTCTTCTTTTGCTTCACGTGCACCTGCCACATCAGCAAACGTCACACGTTGCGCAGTGTCCGTTGGGTCAATCATGCGTGCCTTTGATTGACCAAAGGTAAAGGCCTGCATACCAGATCCCCGTACCTGTCGGGTCAGGAACCAGAAGAGAAATACCAAGAAGATAATGGGGATGAGAAGCGGCGCCAATGTACCAAACCAGAAACGGAACCCTGATTCTCCCTGAATACCAATTTCAACCTTCGCCAACTCCTGGGGCGTTACCCCATACACCGCAAGCACCTCAGGCAATGAGGTCGCAGAATCTTTGCGAGATACTTTTTCTGTCTTTGCGTCATCAGTGTAGGTGAGAGAAAGATCATTTCCTGATACGACAATGGCAGATACCGTACCCGCCTTCACGTCAGCCGCTACCTGCGAGATAGCAATCTCCTCCGGGTCTTTGTGGCCAGTGATAAAGAAGGTAAACGCACTCATCATGAGGAGGAGTACGAGAATGGTTGAGATAAAGTTCCCCGTAAACCCAGCACCCTTCTTCTTTTGAGGTGCCTTTGGTGCGCCTCCCTGTTTCTTAGGAGCAGGCGATTTCTGCTTGGTAGTAGGTGCCATAATGGACGCAAGTGTAGCATTTTTTGCCCGAAAGCTCTACGCTAGAGCATATGACGCTCATCGCGTATAAAAAAGCGAGCCTTAAGTACGAACGCCTCAAAGAATATGAGGCGGGTATGGCGCTACTTGGCACTGAGGTAAAGTCACTCCGGGCCAAGCACGGCTCCCTTGAGGGTTCTCGCGTCATCGTTCGCGGCGGTGAGGCATTTCTGGTGGGCGCAAGTATCCCCGCGTTCCAGGTGGTAAACACCAAAGACAGCTATGATCCTGAGCGACCCCGCCGCCTACTCCTCTCCAAGGAACAGATACGCGAACTTGCTGATGCCGAAGCAAAGAAGGGGTTGACAGTAGTGCCAATTGAAGTGTATAATAAAGAACAGAAATTGAAGATTCGTATTGCTATTGTACGCGGTAAAGGTAAACGTGATCGTCGCGAAGACATCAAAGCATATGATGCCAAGCGCGACGCAGAGCGAGAGATACGCGGCAAGCGATAACAGCGATCAGGCCCGGAAAGCAGGTAAGCACCCCTTGCCTTCTCTCCGGGAGTGACCGGCTTCGACGGTCTGTTCCTTGAGAATGCGCGACGTCGTGCACGCCTGGATGACACGCTAATCCGCCAGGCACTCAAACGTGCCAACAATCTTGTTGCACGCGTAAAGAGCATCGCTTCTCCGTATTTTACGGCGAACGACTTTACGTTCGCGTACGCAAAGGCATAAGTCCTTCGCCTACTCGACGTTCACCCATCCTAGTGTCTGCAGTAGATGGTGT
>JAHFMT010000002.1:6032-16044 GCA_023267735.1 Candidatus Kaiserbacteria bacterium | reverse complement strand
GGCGGAATATTCTGCAGAATCGGTTCCCACGCTTCCCGCGTGTAGCACCTAAATTACGGGATATGAAAGGAGTGGTTTCGTTTCGATTCCTCGCACCCTTTCAGAACGCTTAATCGAAACTACACGTCGTAGAAGCATCTCTTGTGACCGGATTCGGACGGGGGTTCGATTCCCCCCACTTCCACTGATACACAATACTAGGAAACCGCCTGCAAGGGCGGTTTCCTTTTGTGCTGCACCTGAAACAAAACTCTACCCAAACGTAAATGTATAGGCCTCAAGTCCAGGAACCGGCATCTTCAGTTCAAGGGTATGCGTTTCCGCATCTACATCATGCACGAGATGATACAGACGATTTGCTTGAATGGTCACGGTGCTTGTTGTTGCATTTACATCCGTACCAGCATGTAACCCGACAGGAACGCCATCACGCAACACCGTAACTTCCGTTGGGGATGATGCACTAGCGACGATGTATACATCGTGTGCTGTGTAGATAAAACGAATAGCTCCCTCAGACTTTGCGGTGGCGTACTCGCGTCCAATATTCCATGTTCCCGACAGATAATACTTATTCGGGGTAAGCGATTCCGGAAAGGTGTACGAGGACTGACCAGAAAATCCTGGAAGACCGTTTCCAAAATACTCGTTTCTCAACGAGCCGAAATACACTTCCGGACTCGCAACGTCGCGCAGGTGCGGGTCTGCAAAAGATACCGTGCTAGTTGCGATATCTGTCGCTATATTCCCCAAGCGACGTGCTCGTTCAGTAAGTGCTGCCTGTATGGCTTTCTCGGTAGAGTCATATTCCCCTTCCCCAGCATGGTCATAGACGATGTACCCATCTATATCAATAAGATATTTGCGCGGCCAGAACTGGTTACTGAATGCGTTCCATGTCTGATATTCGTTATCAAGCAGCACCGGATAGGTAATGCCGAAATTCTTGAGTGCAGCTTCAACGTTCTTACGTTCATGCTCAAATGCAAACTCAGGCGTGTGTATACCAATAATAACGAGCCCCTGATCCTCGTACTTGTCATACCACGTCTTCAGATACGGGAGCGTCCGCTGGCAGTTAATACAGCTATAGGTCCAGAAATCGATAAGAACTACTTTCTTCCCGCGATAGTCAGCCAACGATAGCGATTGACCATTCGTGTTCAGATACGCATCAGCACGTGCAAGCTCTGGCGCTTTCTTGTATCGCAGGGCTTTCTCTTCAGAGGTTAGTGAGCCGGCATTTACACCATTCACTGGTGGCATGGACTCATCATGAGCAAGCAAGGCCTGTTCTATTCTCGTAACGTCGAAGAACCCACCCGCAAGCAACCCTGCCTCGAGCTTCTTTTCAGTGCCGGTCACTATCAAGATACCGAGCACTATGAAGAGCACACCAATGAGCCGCTTTGCTACTGACTTAGGATCAGCGATTCCCGACAGACGATCGGCAAATCTTTGACCGAGAAGTGCGATAGCTAATAACGAGACGGACAGCCCCACCACGTACGCAAACAGATACAGCGTTCCAAGAGCGAAACTAGCAGGAAGAACAGATGCCAAGATAACGAAGTACGTTGGAGAGCAACTTGAGAACACTGGCCCCAGCGCGGCACCAATAAGCACATCTCCAAGCAGGCTTTTTCTCTGATACCCTTTTCCGATTAACTTATTAGAACCGGCCGACAACCGGTTTAATCCGGGAATATGTTCCCACACTGCCGGAAACACAAGCGAGAGCCCGAATAGTACGAGTATGGACCCTGAGAACAGGGTCCATACATAGGGTGGAATGGTTATGAATGCCGTCGACACCTTGAGCACATAGGTGAATAGTATTATTGAGACCGCAAGTGAACCGACCACCACAAACGGCGTAGATCGACTACGCCCTGCTGCAGAACTTCCTACCACCACCGGCAACAGCGGGAGGATGCACGGTGCGAGTACCGTTAACAAACCCGCCAGTAGTGATATGAAGAAGAGCGCCATATGAAGTAGCTAGTGCATCATTGACTCGCCCTCCATCTTTCCTTCAGAAGAAGGCATCATGGCATTCTTGTCTTTCATCTCATCTGCCTTCATCATTGCGTCTTCCTGTGCTTTTTTATCCTGCATCATCATCGCCTTTTCATTAGACTGAGCCTGATATGCATATGCAATACCTCCCCCGATAAGTACGAGCACGACTATACCAATCCAAAGCATGTTCTTGTTTTGCATGATTCTACGAATAGTTATTCTAATAGAACTATTCTATTCGTAGTCTTTTACAATGTAAAGCAGACTTTACATTGTTATCCACACCCTATAAACGCGTTTTGCAATAGAGACGCGCAATTGCCTTTCCAGCAACCATGCCGCAAAGCGCTATACCAAGCCAGGGGTCAACCGGTCCTTTCAGAGCCTGCCAAACAATCGCAACGAGCAGAATCGCACCACCAATAAGAAAGCCGGTGCGGCCTGCATATGCACGATGCGTAAGTTCCCGTTCGTCTCCTCCCGTTTCAAGCAGTATAAGGATTGCGAATGCACCAAACGCAGCAGCAACCACACCCAAGATCACCATGTGAGCCATATCGGTCATGAGGTAATGAAAAGGATTGAGAAACACAATGGCGAAAATGATACAAAGTGCACTTGCGATAAGCTGCAGGGTGAGGTTATTTTTCATGGTGAATAGAGAAGACTTCTTCGACAGATTTCTTAAAGTACCGGCTGATCTTAAGTGCGAGCAAAACTGAGGGTGTGTAATTCCCCTTTTCAATAGCAATGACCGTCTGCCGACTTACCCCTACTACCTGAGCAAGTTCTTCCTGGGTAATGTCTCGCGCAAGTCGCAGCATATATACGTTATTACGCACGGTGTCGCTCATATTTCAATCTTACAATTACTCATATGAATGTCAATTCTACTTTACATTGCGTATATCTTCTTAAAACATCTCTCCAATCTGGATCAGCAAAAAGAGCGCGTAGAACAGTAGGAGTACTGCTCCTGCCCTGCGAGAAAGAATGCTTTTCTTGCGTACAAAGAGATACAGTGCCGCAAAACCAACTACTATGATAGCGACAGTTGGCATAAAGCTTTTTGCCTCAATAAAGAACGTACCGTTTGCGATAGCCACCAACCCAAATATAAAGGTATTCATTGCCGCAGAACCAAGATAGTCACCGAACGCTACGTCTGCTCTGCCACTTAAAATGGCACGCACTGCCACCGCTATCTCAGGCACGTTCGTCCCAACAGAAAGCATCAGAAGACCGATGAGTGATGGCGCCACGCGTAGCTCCTGTGCAAAGAACACTGCCTGCTCTACCAGCACGTGTGCCGCAAGGAATATAGCAACGCTCCCAAGAAGGATCCTTCCCCCATCAGCAAGCAGTGACCCTACCCCATACCGCACCGCCTCTTCACGGACGTCACATGCATTAATCGCCTTGCGTTCCCGATACAACACATACGCAATAACGGCATATGAAAGCAGCGCAATCAGTCCCTCTCCGCGGGTTATGTCCCCATCAAGAATAAGTAGCGCAGGAAGCGCTACTGCAGCAAGGATAAGCAACAGTCCACGACGCGATACCGCCTCATTCACCGCGATACCCTTCCCTGCAATGGCGAGCATTGGGACGATAAAGAGGAGCACTACTACCACCCCACCTATCAAGTTCCCTACCGACACCCCTGGTACCCCGTCAGCGGTTGCGTGTACGGCAACGGAGAACTCACTGATAGAGGTAAGCGTGCCGAGAATAAAGAATGCAGTAATAAACCCTGTCTTGCAGAAACGCCGTGCAATACGCGTTACCGACTCAATCAAAAGACCGGCAAAGAACCAAATGATTCCAATGGAGATCAGGAATGTCAGTATTTGTACAAAAAGAGTCATGCGGTTGTATCTTTTGATTCACCCCACTGCCATCTCGGCGCCTCCCCTGTCTTGTATGCAATACGTATGAATGTAACTGAGAGGATAAGGAATGGGAGCAGGAGCATGAAGAACCATTCACGAGGATTTGGGTTTGGTCCAATCGTAGATGCAAAGAACAAAACGCCCGCAACATACCCCGCAGTAACTACCCACCCCTGCCAAGTGGCGGGACGCCAGCCCCATCCATATCGCTTTCGTTTGAACCAAAGCTTTTGCATTAGATATATTCTAGCAAACACTTTGTTTGAGTAGAGCAAGACACCGATCAACAACCGTGGCGCGAGGAGAAGGTAGGTCTATTTCTGTAAACCACTCTGCCTGCACAACTTCTGGTGAAGTAACTTGTATATCAACATTTGGAACGTCTGCGTGGAAACAATGGACAGTGTCTTGTTTGTATTCCGCATCAGAAGTATATGAACCAATGTATAAAGGGTCCTGAATGCGTAGACCAACTTCTTCATATAGCTCCCGACGCACAGCATCTTCTAAAGACTCCTTTCGTCTTACACCACCACCAGGAAGCGTCCAGACATCGCTGCCATACGCATGACGTATCAAAAGAAATTTGTCTGTGTGTCGTATAAGACATCTAACCCCTTTCGTTTTTGGCCGACATAAAAACCAATACCATCTAAGCAACCTATGTGCGACGCGATAACCTAGGTTTTTCATAAAAGACTTGCTGCTTCCGTATCAAGCAGAAGCACTGCGTTTGGATGGTTCTGCAGTACACGGGTAGCGGGCAATGATTCATCACTGTCCATGATGCGTCTCACTGCTTCAGCCTTTCCTTTGCCAAGAGCCACGAGCACCAGGCTTTTACTTTCCTGTATTGGCCGTAACCCAAGAGTTACTCGTTTTGCAGGAGGCTTCGGACTGTCTGAAATATCAATGACTAACGAGGTGAGATTTTGCAGTGCTGCGTGCCCAGGAAACAAAGACGCTACATGCCCATCCTCACCCATACCAAGAAATACCGTATCAAAAATTATTGGTTCGCTACCAAACTCTTTCTGAAGTAGTTCAAGGAACATTTGCGCAGTAGTTACATGATGCGTCTTTTGTTCTACAAGACCGCATGGCAGAAGCAAGTGCTCGTACACACTTCCCCAGTTTGATGCTGCATCTTCAAATGGCACCGCCCGCTCATCTACAGGAAAGAAACGAAACGATTCACCTTCTTGTATGCGACGTGAAATTTCTGGAACCCACTCACGCACAAGTGCGGTAAAGGTGTTCCCGCCCAAAAGTGCTATTCTAGGTCCGCGCAAAAACTCAAGGGACTTCTTTGCAACCCCTTCCACCGAATAAAATACAAACGTTTCCATGTCTAGAGTATAAGGGATTCAGCACAGTAAATTGACCACATTTCTTCCGGGAGATATATTTATGACATTCACCACGAAGAGCACTGCGCGAGGTTTTGTCCTCCAGCGGTGCTTTTTCATTTTCTTTACCAAAGTAAGCTTTAAGGACTGTAGTGCGCCCGGAGGGACTCGAACCCCCAGCCAGCCGTGTATAAGACGACCGCTCTACCATTGAGCTACGGGCGCATGCCGCACCACCCTATGCAATCACGCCTTGCCGTTAAGAGCAAATTCACGGAGATATCGTAAACTCATTTGTACACGTTCTGCTATGTCCCTGTTCCCAACAATAACGTCACAGGTACCGTGCGAATACTTCATCACGTACGTTATATCTTCTCGTCTTGAGTTTTTAATATGAGGCTTACGAAACGTATTTTTTGGTAGAGACAGTGCTTTGGACCAAAAATCTGTCTCCTTTTCTATATCCATATCGATATATAAGTGAAGCCGTGCTCGTATCTTTTCTCTATCAACACCCAGCAGCAAAAGCCACTGTATGAAAAATATCAACATGGCTGGATCAGTATTTGAAAGCACTGTCACCGTCCAGTCAGTCTTTCCTCCCTCACCCCAGTACAAAAACAGTCCCGCTATGAGAATTTCCCTCTCGGTTAAAGAGCCTATTTGGCTTTTGGCGGCGTCATACACCTTTTCCCAACGCGTCTCTCTAGTACGTCTCCTGGTCTCTCTGTACCGTTCTATACGACCGGCGTGCATATCACGCACCAAGCGCATCCTCTCCTCAGAAAGAGGCATTCCCCGAAGCCATAGACTGAGTGTAGATTTACTAACATTCAGTTCCTGCTTGATTTGCGAATACGTTGCTCCTGTTTTTCGCATTTGTAACGCAGACACCTTCTTTTCACGTAAAGCCATAGGACATGTAAAAAGTACATGTCCTATTATCAAATCCTTCTAAAGAAAACTCTGGCAGGTGTGGACAACTAAAACTTTTCTGACGGACGGCGAGTCACAATAGTGGTGCCACCCTTTTCAATAAGAATCGTGTGTTCAAAGTGCGCAGAACGCTTGCCGTCTTTAGTGAGGAAGGTGTACCCATCTGGCGCAAGCACCACTGCAGAGCGCCCTGCGTTTGCGATAGGTTCAAGCGCAAGCACCAATCCCTCTTCAAGTTCTTCACCGGTACCCTTGTGTCCCACGTTCGGAATAAATGGTTCTTCGTGCACCGCATCCCCCACTGCATGCCCACCAAGAATTTCCACAACCGAGAATCCTGTCTTTGCAAGAGACTGCTCAATAGCATGTGAGATGTCCCCAACACGCCCTCCTACCCTTGCTGCGGCAATACCGGTATATAGCGCCGCCTTAGTAGCGCGCATGAGCTTCTCAGAGTTTTCATCCGTCTTCCCTACCGCCACAGTAATAGCGGAGTCCACAATAATCCCGTTATGCGTCAGACCAAGATCAAGGCTCACGATGTCACCCGCCAAAAGGGTGCGGGGGTTTTCAGTAGGAATACCATGCACCACCTCTTCATTCACTGACACACATAGTGTTGCGGGATACGCACGATTCGCGCCGCCTGGCGTGTATCCAAGAAAGGCAGGCTCATCTCCCCCGTCACGAATAAGTTTCTCGGCAAGCGTATCAAGTTCTTCCACTGACATACCTGGAGCAACATACGTTTCAAGCGCCTCAAGCACCGCACCGAGGCGACGTCCCGCTTCTAGCAAATCTGCACGCTGGGTAGCAGTTCGAATGATCATACGATGTGTAGGGCGTCAGCAACTGCTGCAGCGATAGCTTCAGGAGTCTGTTCGCCATCAATATCAATAACAGCGTTTTGTGCACGAAACAGTGCAATAGCTGGTTCAGTATACGCACGGTACTCCACCAACCGCTGATCCACATTTATATCATCTGCACGGGCGTCAACCTCATGACGCTTTACAAGACGTGCAAGTACGGTCTCATCTGAGATATCAAGATGCACCACCGAAAATGGACGGTTAAGCCAGGCAAGTGAATCAATAACCAACCGTGCTTCTTCTTCCTTGCGATTGAATCCATCAAAGATAGCGCTCTGTCCTTCAGGAAGTGCGAACAGTGCTTTCTGATAGAGGTAGATAGCAAACCAGTATGGCGCAAGGAGCCCTGAATCTATCTCCTCCTGCACTTTGCGTCCCACAGGGGTATTCTCTCCCGCTATGGCACGAAACTGTGCACCTGCAGATATGACAGGGCAGCCCATCTTCTCAGAGAGGAGCTTTGCTTGGGTACCTTTGCCGCAACCGGGCTTGCCAACAAAGAAAATGGTGCGGGTGTCGTTCACGTATGGATAGTGTAGGGGAAAAAGACAAAGCCCGCCAGTCTCCTAGCGGGCTTTGTGTGCAAGCAAGCAATTAATACTCACGTAGTGATACCTGTGCATCAATTTTGCGTACGAGGTCAAGAATAACCTGAATAGCGATGAGCAATGCGGTTCCGCCCACCACAATGGTCGTAACACCAGTAAGACCCTGCACAATAAATGGCACCACCGCAACAAAGCCAAGGAATACGGCGCCAGGGAACGTAATGCGGTTTACCACTGCCCCTACATACTTCTCTGTCTCAGCACCAGGACGAACTCCGGGCACGAATGCACCTGACTTCTGGAGATTATCCGCAACACGCTTTGGTTCAAACGTGATCTGGGTATAGAAGTACGTGAAGAGCACCACGAGGAAGAAGTATACGGTGCCGTATGCAAAATGGTTTGCAGCAAATACGCCGTAGCCTGCCGCCCATGAGGTTGCAAATGAAAGACCAATAGCAGAGAGTGCTTTAAGCGCCATCTGTGGCACGAGCAAGAGTGAGAGCGCGAAGATGATTGGTACTACACCCGTCTGCAAGAGACGGATTGGGAGATAAGTGGCAGCACCACCAGATACCGCCGCACCACGTACCTGACGAGCATAGGCGATTGGGATGGAGCGCTCTGCTTCAGACACCTTCACCACCGCGTATACAACGGCAAGCGCAATAGCGAGGAAACCAAGGTACGCAGGAATATCAGAGGCATTTGCCGCAAAGAGTGTCTGGGAAATTCTTGCAGGAAGATGTGAGACGATACCGGCAAAGATAATGAGCGATACGCCGTTACCAATACCGAATTCAGTAATGAGTTCACCAATCCACATAAGGAGAATTGAGCCAGCAGCAACCATAATGGCACTTACCGCAAAGCCAAACGCGTTCGCAAAGACAATAATCTCCTGTGACTCAAGGAGTGAAAGAATGGCAACGGCCTGAAGAATAGAAAAAGGAATCGCAAGGATACGTGTCCACTCAACAAACTTTGCACGACCCGACTCCCCTTCTTCGGTGTACATGTTCTTAATACTTGGGAATACGATGGTACCAAGCTGCATCACGATAGATGCGGTGATATATGGACCAACACCGAGCATCACAATAGAAAGCTGTGAAAGTCCACCACCGGAGAAGATGTTCAAGAGGCCGAGGAACTGGTTGTCAGCAAAGAATTGTGCGAGACGGAAGTGATCAACTCCTGGAATTGGAATAGCGGCAAGCAAACGGAATACGGCAATAGCCGCAACAAGGAAAATAATCCGATTGCGCAGCGCTCGGTCTCCGAATACGACAGTGAGTTTGTGGAAGAATGCAGACATGGCTTAGGCAATAGTGCCGCCTGCTGCAAGCACGGCTTCTTTTGCAGACGCAGAGAATGCGCATGCAGAGAACGTGAGCTTTGTGGAAAGAGTACCAGTACCAAGAATCTTGATGAGAGGAAGCTTGCCACCTGAACGCTTTGCAATACCCTTCTCTACCAAGGTCTTTGGTGATACTGCCTCACCTGCAGCAAATACAGAAAGTGCAGCAAGATTTATTGGAGTGTAGTCAGGACGTGACGTACGTACGGTACGTGCACGGTTCTTACCGTAGCCACGACGCTTCGGAAGCTTCTTGATGATGTCGCGCATTTCAGGGCGCATCTTGCGACCTGCACGAGCGGTCTGACCCTTACCACCGCGACCTGAGGTCTTACCACGCTTACCACCGCGACCAACGCGAGCGGAGCGAGTACGGTTTGTTCGTTCTGAAAGATTGTGGAGCTGCATATTAGCGTGACTTAATGGTGCCAAGAGCCGCTACCGTTGCACGGGCAATCGTGAGCTTGTTCTTAGTGCGAGTATGGATCTTTGACGCAACGTCGGTAACGCCTGCGTACTCAAGCACGGTGCGTACCGCGCTTCCTGCCACCAACCCACGACCCTTTGAAGGGATAAGTTCAATGGTGGAAGATGCGTACTTTGCAGACACACCGTGTGGAATTGAGTTTTCCTTGGTGCGAGCAACGGTAATCATGTTCTTCTTTGCGTCACGTGCCGCCTTATCAATAGCAAGTGCCGTATCAGCACCCTTGCCAAGACCTACACCCACGCGACCCTTCTTGTCGCCAATAACGAGTGACACCGAGAAGTTAAAGCGACGACCTCCAGCCATCACACGAGCTACACGGCGTACTTCAATAGTTGCCTGTTCAAACTCGCTGCGTTCACGAGGCATGTTGCGGCGATTACCACCACGAGGACCCCCACGACGATCATTGCCACGACCACCGCGTGCGCGTACGGTTTCTGCTTCAGGGGTTGCCTGTGCCTGTGGTGCTACCGGTGTTGTTGTCTCAGTGTCAGTCATATATTAAAAGTTGAGTCCTGCTGCACGTGCTGCATCAGC
>JAHFMT010000002.1:0-6022 GCA_023267735.1 Candidatus Kaiserbacteria bacterium | reverse complement strand
AGTGCCTTAATCTGGCCGGTGTAGGTGTAGCCACCGCGGTCAAAGACCACTGCAGAAGCACCTGCCTTCTGTACACGCTCAGCAATAGCCTTTCCTGCTGCCTGCGCCTGTACAGTGAGAGAACCACCGAACTCGCGGCCATGTACTGCTGCTACAGTCTTCCCTGCTACGTCGTCGATAGCCTGTACTGAAAGGAAACGGTTTGACTTGAATACGGCAAGACGTGGACGCTCTGCGGTGCCAGAAATCTTTGCACGAACACGTGCATGGCGACGAGCGCGAAGTTCTTTGCTGGTGGTTGGTTTGTGGTTCATATGCGTTATACAGCCTTCTTACCCTCCTTGCGGCGGATAGCTTCACCTTCATAGCGAATACCCTTACCCAGATACGGTTCTGGTGGCTTCACACGGCGAATGTTTGCAGCAAACTGACCAATAACATCCTTATCAGATCCTTCAAGAGTAATGGTGTTCTTTTCTACCGTAGCGGTAATGCCTTCTGGGATAGGAAGCAATACTGGGTGAGAGAACCCTACGAGGAATGAAAGATCCTTGCCCTTAAGTTCTACACGGTATCCCACACCTTCAAGGATGAGCTTGCGGGTAAACGGCGTTACCACACCAGCCATCATGTTCTTTAGGTGTGACACGATAGTGCCTGAGAGTGCCTTTGCAAGACGAGTATTGTTCTTTGGCGCAACCACTACTCCTTCTGGAGTAACAGAAACAGTAATGAATGAGTGCACGTCACGGGTAAGCGCCGCCTTTGGGCCCTTTACGGAAATAGTGTTACCCGAGGCAGATACTTCTACCTTAGCAGGCACAACAAGTGGTTTTTTAGCGAGGCGTGACATACGTAATTACCAAATTTCAAACAGGTTTTCACCACCAACACGCTCTTTGCGTGCCTCAGCATCAGAAAGGATACCCTTGGAGGTAGAGAGGATGCGTGCACCGAAACCGTTCTTTACGTTGTGTGCATCACGACTGGTTGCATAGAGGCGACGACCTGGCTTAGATACACGCTTTACATCGTGGAGCTTTGCGTTGCCCGCCTCGTCATATGCAAGGGCAACGGTAAGGGTGCGCTTTTCCTTTCCTTCTGTCTCAACAGAAGAAACATACCCAAGATCACGGAGCTTAAGCGCGATAGCAGAAAGCTCACTTGAGTGTGGAAGAGAAACTGTTGCGTGCTTGATAGCCGCAGCGTTCTTCAACCGTATGATGAAATCGCCGACGCGGTCAGTTACCATGATGCTTTCTTTACGCCTGGGATACGACCTTCACGTGCAAGTTCGCGGAATGCGATGCGGGAAAGGCCAAATGGGCGCATATAGCCACGTCCACGACCAGAAACCGCACAGCGGTTCTTGACGCGTACTGGGGAGGAGTTCCTTGGGAGTTTCTGCAAGCCTTCTGCATCCCCTGCCGCCTTAAGAGCCGCACGCTTTGCAGCGTACTTCGCCACCAATTTGCGGCGTTTCTCATTTCGAGCGAGTAGGGATGTTTTAGCCATACGAAAAATAGCTCCGAGGAGCGTAGCGGCACTGTATCACTTTGCAAAAAAGCAGTCAACTCGCCCCTGTAGGGTACAGGGGCATCCCCAACCCCCACAGCCCCAAAAGATGACAAAAGTGTCAATATATGGTATAAGAAACAGGAACCAGTTCCCTTTCATTCCAACCAGGAGAAACGCCATGCGTTTTCGTTTTCTTTCCGCCGTCCTCTGTTCCCTCCCGTTCCTCGCCTGCGTGAGCGACCCCGCTCCCACCAAGGAGCGCAAGGCCGAGACCATCAACGCCTCGTTCACCGGCGTGGAAAACGGGGTGAGCGTCGGGGTGCGCAGTGTCCCGGCAGTGCTCGAAGACGCCTCCGTGCTCTTCAGGTGTTCGGACGTCGTGAGCATCACGTCGACCGACACCACGAAGGTGCACACGAGCGGCCGTTCCGTGACCGTACTTGCCTTCACCGGCAACGTTCCCGTCACGGCCACGTGCGGAAATGGCAGCACGGAAACGCTCGGCTTCACCCTGGAAGACCTCTCGGGATACGCTGGCGGCAGCCACGTACCCTAGCAAGGTCTCTGCTCTGGAAACACAAAAGGCCGCGTCCACACGACGCGGCCTTTTTCTATTCCCTACTTGCTATTAGAACTCTGAGAGACTTGGTGCAATACGGATTTCAACTGGTTGAGACCGTACCTCCTCACCATTTAAGTCGCTACAACTAAGAACATACGTAGAACGGGTTGTGATGTTCTGAAGCGTATACGGGCTCTCTGACAGCCAACCAGAATCGAAGTTGAGGCTGCTAGGCGTCACACTCACAATGTGGCAGGTAGAGGGGTTTCCTGCAGCCACACCCTGTGCACTCCATGTGAAGGCAGCCTGCGCACCCTTCTTTACGATGAATGGTGCTACCGAGAGAGAAAGCACTGGCTGCGGCATAAACACCTGCCATGCGGAACAGTTGTTTGCATCGCTGGTTTCCGTGACAGTACCCGTTTCCTGTGCTGCGTTTCCTGGACCAGTGTCATCAGTGGCGTCTGCGCAAAACTTCACACGATACATTTGATTGGGTTCAAGCGCTGTAAACGTGTACTGTGTGGAACGTGAGACTGATTGGTTTGCCAGAATAGTTGGTGTAGTTACCATGATTCGGTCTTGGTCATATCCCGCATCACAGGTCGCTTCAGCTCCTTCCCCAAGACGGCATATGTAGAAGGTATCAGTGATAGGGCCTTGAGCGTTTTCCAAATTAACATTTCTCACCGTTCCTGTAATCGTTACCGGTACTCCATATTCCACAGAAGCAATTGGGCTCAGAGAAGCGGTAAGGTCAGGCAGCTGCGCAGCTGGAACTATGTTAAGAGTTGTAGTTGCTGAAGGTGTAACTTCACAACTATATTCACGAGCAACGGTAGTGCAGGAGGTATTTTCGTTACCCACACCAGACTGATACGTGTATACCGTATTGGAACACGTACTTCCCACCGAGGAACAGCTTGTGCCTGGAGTAGGACAGTTTTGCGGCCACGTACGCGTTGTCTGCGGATAGGTAAGTATCGCTCCACAGCTATTTGTAGATCCAGAGGTCTCACTCTTTACCTGCCATGTACCAGTTACCTGGTTATACGAAGAGCCACAAGCAATACCGAAACTCTTGGAACCAATGGTTGCTGTATCTATTTCTGCGGAACCAGTGGTCGCTCCTCCGGTAGCAAAGTCACCCAAGGCAGTGGTACACGAATCCGCACCCGTAGCTGACCATTCAAGGTATGCCGGCTCGCCCTGCACTATCTGCGTTATTGTATTGCCGTTCCCATCACGCACACGCATTTGTACTGCAAGATCAGGCAGTACTTCCTTTTTTGCATCTATAGATAGACGGTAACAATCTGGTTCCCAATCGTTAGCGTCGGTTGCCCAAGAAGACCAATTAGGGTTTGTGGAAGTCCAATCTGTACCGCCTGAAACTGACCCAGAAGAATCGCACCACGGGCCTAAGATATAGGATCCTGGTGGCGTACCGAGTTCTGCCACATCTACTCTCACCTTTAGGTCAGTGATGTAAGCATTTTCTGGCATCGGGCGCGTTTCTACCTCCACTTGAAGATAGTTTGGATTTGCAACCGCCCTTGGAAAACCATCTGTGCCTGTTCCATTTACCGCATAGGTCCAATCAGAATATTTTATGTAACTATCACTCTTGCCCGCCACATCAGATGCCCAAGGGGTACAGTTGGTGCCGGCATTTGCAAGTTGTGTTGTGTTAGAGACACGCAAACAGAATCGGAAGTCATTACGACTTGTAATAGATGGTGAGTACTTCAAGAATACGCGCGCACGATCTATGTCCGCGTTATCCGGTGCCGATACCCAATCAGTCCAACCGCTTTTCGTAAACAGAGCGGAGCCAGGAGTCTTGTCGTCGCTTCTGAAGGCCTGTAAACCGAGCACCGCCTGCCCTGCTGAAGGCGTAGGAGGTGTGGTCATGGTTGGAGTAAGGAAGATACGGTAACAGTTCATCGGCGATGCGGGATATGTGGTGTAAATAGTAGGACTACTTGCACTAAAGACTCCACCACGTTCAAACCAGAAATTGGTCGTGTACGCGCTTGCAGTTCCTCCAACAGTTTGCTGCATGTTTGCACACAATGACGTAACTTTATTTATCATGATACCCGCCTTAACTCGTGGCACCGAGAGGCCGATCTTATCTGCAGGAAGTGCACGTGTCTCAATCATTACTCTGGTGTAGTCAGGGTCAGTGAACGTATTATTTGAAACAGCAGGAGAACCTCCGCCGCCCTCTGAGAGCCACGGCGTGCAGGCTGCTGTACCGATAGTTGACTCGTCTACTGAATATTTCTGACTTATTGAGTATGCTGTTGGTTTACTACTTGCCATTTGTCCGCACAAACGAAAATCTTGCGTTACGGTAGTCACCGAACTTGGGACATAGAAAAGTAGGCGCGCTGTTGTAGGGTTTACTATGGTCCCTTTTGTTGAATCAGATCCAGTAAATGCCCACTCAGACCATTGATTTACCCCCGCGGTCGCACCAGTGGTGTAATCAGAATTACTTGTGTCAGGATATCCCGCCTGAGAAGCGCTGTTAGGGTACAGCTGCACACCAAAACGTATAGGAGGAAGTCCGGCGGAATTCGCACGGATAAGTGCAGGCAACATGGCGTGTGCACCAAGAGGCACAAGAGCCATAAACCCTACAAAGAAAAATCCGAGTGTCTTACCGCGCCCCAGAAGCATCGAGAATAGTTTCTGTATGTTCATGGGTTTATTCCGTGAGGATAGTTACCTCTTGTGCGACAAGTGAACCGCTCTCAACAACCGTCACCGCCACATGCGCACCTTTCTTAACCTCTGCTATAGACACTTCACCTGCAAGCGTCTGGAACACCGTCTTATCATTTGTCTCTATGGAAACATCACGTGTTTCGCCGCCAGGGAAAGACATTTTGAGGGTAAACGTTGTTCCATTTACCTCCGTCACTTCCCCACTTATCTTTCGCTCCCCAAGTTCATTCTTGCGCTCAATATCTACACGCACATTCTCAGCTATTTGATCAGCGTTAGGTGCGAAGTAACTAAATACGCCATATCCTGCTCCTGCACCAATAACGAGACCGAGGATAAATACAATCCATTTCGGCAATGAGCGAGCGGGCATAACAGATGTAGGTACAGGTTCCATAGGTAAAAGGGGCTAAGGTATATACCTGTATTGTACGGTGCTTGTATAGAAAGCGTCGCCGCTATCCACATATGTAAAAGAAAAAGGCCCCTCGGCTTGCAAACAGCTGTTTGCAAGCACAAGGAGCCTCTCCCCATTTTCAACGCAACAACCACGCTTCGTACGCGGCCTCAAGACCCATGGCACCGCCCATTTGGATAGCCACCAGATTCATCTCCCAGGGGAGCTGAAACATGGCAACGTCCATCAGGGTGGTAGGACCACCACCAGGAGCCATTCTGCTGGGCCACGCTTCCGTGTGCCCAATGCCCACACCATGCAGACCTTCGTGCGCGATAAAGTTTGCAGCGTATGTACGTGCAAATGCTGTATCCGCACCAAACTCAAAGTTCTTGCTTGGCGTAAATTTGGCATAGAACCCCACGGTACTTCCAGCAGCGCTGGAAAGCGTGGAATCCGCAACCCACTCGCGATCACACTTGGTCGTACCAGGACGGTACAACTCGATGCCGAACACGCTGGTGAGCGAGTCCCTGACACCGTTCCACCATGCCGTTGAATCGAACGCAGTAATCGGCATGTTGGACTTCGTGCGATCGAAGCAAACGGTCAGGGGGTACTTATCCACCTGCACCGGCGCGCCACGAAGCATCCACGGCGAAGCCGCAGGGCCCTTCTGGTAGAGCTTCTCGATCGAAACGTCCACCGTCTGGCCCTTGAACTTGCCGAGCAAGACCGTGTAGGTCGTGTTCGCGAGCACGAAACGAAACTCCGCATCTGCCACCGGCGTAACGAAGGTGTTCGTGAGG
>JAHFMT010000017.1 GCA_023267735.1 Candidatus Kaiserbacteria bacterium | reverse complement strand
GTATACGCAATGGTTGGCATGGTAACAATGAGGGAGAGGTCAAATTCTCGACGCAGACGCTCAGTGATAATTTCCAAATGCAACATGCCGAGGAAGCCACAACGGAACCCACGTCCCAAGATGCCTGAGGACTCTTCTTCAAAGGAGAGTGAGGAGTCGGTGAGCTGGAGCCGTGCAAGTGCCTGGCGCAGTTCAGGAAGATCATCCTGACTTTCTGGATACACCGATGCCCACACCACCGGACGAGGACGGCCAAAGCCAGGAAGTTCGGGGAGTGTGCCGCGCGCAACCCCTACCGTATCTCCTACTGCCGCCACCCCTGGCTCTTTGATGCCGGTGACAATGTATCCAATCTCTCCTGCTGAGAGGACGTCTGCAGGAGTTTCTTCTGGGGTAAAGGTACCAACTTCAAGCGCAATGAATTCTTTGTCCGCAGCACGAAATGATAGCTTGTCGCCCTTTCGTATAGAGCCATCAAACACACGCGCATACACGGTGACCCCGCGGTGTGTTGAGTATGAGAAGTCAAAGATAAGCGCACGTGCTTCATTTGCCACAGACATCGCTGGTGGTGGTACACGCTCTATAATCGCCTCAAGCAACTCGGTAACTCCCTCACCGGTACGCCCTGACACTTTGAGCACGTCATTTAGAGAAACACCAAGAAGAGTTGCAAGCTCGCCTCCCACCTCATCAATACGCGCATACGGTGAATCTATTTTAGAAAGCACCGGAATGAGCACGCAGCCTGCCTGCCTTGCCATAGAGAGCGTGGTGAGCGTTTGTGCCTGCACGCCCTGCGTAGCATCCACCAACAACAGCACCCCCTCTACCGCCTTGAGTGCGCGTGATACCTCGTATGCAAAGTCTATGTGTCCTGGGGTATCAATGAGGTTCACCAGGTACTCCTCACCTGCCGCGCTGGTATAGCGCATACGCACTGGCTGCATCTTAATAGTGATGCCGCGCTCACGTTCCAGATCCATACGGTCAAGCACCTGATCACGCATCTTGCGCTCAGGAATAGCTCCCGTACGCTCAAGCAAACGGTCAGCAAGTGTCGACTTCCCATGGTCAACGTGGGCAATAATAGAAAAGTTTCGTATATGGGATTGCTGCATGGCGGGTTTCCTAGCGCCACCAGGGGTGAGGCCTCGTATCGGTCATAGTAGCAAAAAACACTCTAGTATGCCCGTATATCGGATCTGCTAGAGCTCAGACTGCGGCGGCAGCGCCTTCGTTGATAGCCCCTTGAGCGACGCTATCAGTGTCCGCGCCTCTTTGTTTTCAAGAGCAAACAAGACCCCTGCTGCAGCAACAATACCCACCACGCCGGCGGTTGCACCCTGTATAAAGACGGCAGGAAGCGTGGTGAGTGCCGCAATGTTGCCCAGAAATGCGAGCACCCCATACGCAGCCGCACCTCCCACAATGCCCGCACCGAGTCCTTCAAGGGTTGGGCGCACCAGTGACTTCCCTAGCCCTGGAGCAACCTGCGAGAACAAGAAGAGTGCGAGGGTGCCCATCACCAGCTGCCCCAGTGTGGCGCCAAGCGCCACAAAGAGTGCCGGTGCACCCGGAAGATCAGCAACGCGCAACAGCGCTTCAATGAAGTACCGGAAGAGTGGATACACCTGACCAAGGAACAAGAATCCGTATGCGCCAGCGATAGAGAGGACGGCACCGATACCCTGCAGCACCAGCGGATACCACGTACGTCCTGCAGCATAGAAGGCACGGGAGAGGAGTAGCACCAGTCCCTGAGCGGTAAGGGCAACAACAAACACGGCAAGCACCGCTGCCGTAAGACGGGTTGCTTCCCAGTCAAAGGCACCCGAGCCAAGTACCACACGCACAATGTGTGCACGCAGCACGATAATCAACAATGACGAGGTTGCTGACCAGAAGATAAGGTGACGTGCAGCAGTGCGCAACAACTCCACAAACTCTTCTTTGCGATTCGCACCTATGTGCTCTGCGAGCACCGGGAACGCTGCGGTTGCATAGGACGCCCCAATGAGTGCAAGAGGTACCGCTGCCAAGTTTCCTGCCAGTGCGTAGATAGCAATACCTCCCTCTCCTGAGCGCGCTACCAGTGCGGTAAGTCCAAGCGTCACCACTGCACCCATAGAAAGCGCGAGTGAGCGTGGTACCGACTCACGTATCACGCTCCACATAAGACGTGGGGATGGTATGACAATCTTCGGGAACAGTCCTGCGCGCACGACGGGCGGCACGTTCAGCAATAAGTGGAACAGTGCTCCACCCACCACACCAATACCAATACCCACCACACCCCATAGCGGGTACAGGAAGAGTGTGCCAAGAATAATACCGAGGTTGTAGCACACTGGTGCAAGCGCAAACAGGAAGAAGCGTCGCTCCACCTGCGTCACTGAGGTAAGTACTCCTGAAACCCCCAGTAGTATCGGCTGCAGAAGCAATATGCGTGAGAGCAACACGAACGCATCTGCTGATGCTGATGTGGCAAATGCTGGGAACAACATGAACAGCAACGTTGGCGCAAAGATACACAAGATCACACCCACGATGCCACTGGTGAAGAGCAGGAACGATGCGGCGTGTGAGAGTAGTTTTCGCGCATCAGCCACCGGACTTCCCGCAATGCGAGGGATAAGCACGTACGCAGAGACGGTAGAGGCGACCAGCGCAAACACCACATCCGGCATACGGAATGCTGCGTAATACAGGTCAAGGGTTTCGCTGGCACCGAACTGATGCGCAAACAATCGATCACGTAACAGTCCGAGGAATTGGGACGCGAGCGTGAGTGCCGCAAGCAGATAGGCGGCTTGATGTAAGCCGCCTATCGGGCGAATGAGCGTACGGATTGGGCCCTTGAGCGCCGTCTGTATGAGACGCTCAACCATACCCTATTACGGACGTGCCGCTGCAGTATCCTCTACTGCAGCTGGAGCTACTCCCAGTGCCCCAAGACGTGAAGGAGGAAATGGGTTCTTCCCTGCACGCAACGCTTCCATGTCACTCTTGAGCGCTTCAGCATTTTCTGGGGAAAGTGCTGCAGCCTTCTCAAGTGCACCAAGTGCTTCGGTGTACTTGCTCTGGAGTGCATACGCTACCCCGAGGAAGAAGTATGCGTTGGCATACTGTGGATTAAGATCAGTGGCACGCATGAGCGCAGATACCGCACCTGCATTGTCACCGGTTGCTGAGCGCAAGATACCTACCTGGAACAATATCGTTGGTTCGTTTGGCGCGAAGTATGCTGCGGCCTCTGCGGTAGCAAGAGCTTCCTTTGCTTTGCCTTGTGATGCCTGCAACTGTGAATACGCGAAGATAGCCTCGGTGTAGTTGTTCTTCAGTGAGATTGCTTTGGTGAGATACTCTTCAGCACCAGGAAGGTTTTGGTGTGCAATCTCAAGCTGGGCAAGTGCAAACACAAGCGCAGGACCTGTTGGATGGAGCTCTGTAGCGCGGGTGTATGCAGACTTTGCATTGTCATATGCACCCTCAATCTTGAGCGGTACCACTGCCTGATATATCTGACCGAGTACCATCCATGAGCGATAGTCCTCTGGAGCAAGACGGGTTGCGGTGAGTGCCGCATCAACACCACGAGAAAGTGCTTGCTGGAATGCATCACGCGCCGCTTCAGCAGAGAGTGACTTGTCATTAGCAATGCGGTTCATGTCGTTGAGCGCAATAGCTGCAACCAAGTCATATGCACGACCTGATTCAGCAAGCGCCGCCGAACGAGATGCCTGCGTATATGCCTCCTCTACGTTGCCAGCCGAGAGTGCAGCACCTGCACGGTTGTATGCCACATCAGCAAGGTATCGGCTAATAACCACATACGTCTCCCCTACGGAACCAAGGAGTGTGAGGGTAAGTACGAACACCAACACAAAGCCAAGACGAGGGTTTCGGGCAAAGACGATACCGCGTTCACGACGCTCACCAGTAAAGCGGGTGGTGGAGACGAACACACCAAGCGCAAGGAACAGTACCGCAAGTACCGCAGGACCAGGCACGGTGAATACCGCCGTCACGAGCAAGAACAATGCCGCTACGAATGAGGCAATGGCCACAAACCGGAGTGACTCATCAGCGGGTGCACGGAAGAGCAAGAAGCGCACGCCAAAGAAGAGCAGGAGCCCGAGGAACACTAGCCACATCAAGGCACCGAGAATACCGGTCGTGATAAATGAGGTTGGAATCCAGCCAATACCTGAATTGAAGTCAATGTTCCAGAAGATATCTGCATTGAGTGCTGGGTCACGGTGCTTCAACCACTCAATACCAAACGTACCAGGACCTGAGCCAAAGAATGCTGAGTTCTCATACGTCTTGCCTGCAACCGCAAAGGTGCCTTGCCATGAAGGACTTACCGATACGGTAGAAACACCAAACGCGCTCGCCAGTGACTGTCCCACCGCACCGTTACCAATACTGTTACCAAGCAAGAAGAACACTGAGACGATAAGCACGGCAAGAGAGGGTGCGAGCATGCGCACCTGTGCAGAAACCCCGCTTGGCGACACCGCCTCCTCTACTACTTCCGCATCGAAGTCATCATTTCCTGCAGGAGAACGCTTCATGATGCCCTCAACAAAGAGCGCGAATGCTACCAGCCCTACCAACACCCAGAGCAACGTGACATTCACGAGTGCCAAGATGAAGAGACCGAGTGTAATACCAACTCCAAGAGAAACCGCAAGTGGCTTGGCAAGCGATACAAAACGCAGAGTCATAAGCGCAAGCACTACCCCAAGCGCAACAAAGATACCCAGATCAAGGAATGATCCGACCAGGTTAGTTGTTGCTGTGACGCTCTGTGGAAACACCTTTGCCGCAAGAATAAATATCACCTGCAACAGTACTACCAAGAGATATGACGCTGCAGAACCAAGGAAGAGTGCACGGTACTGTTCTGAACGACGGAAGGTCAGTGCCGCAAGGGTTGCGAGTACTGCCATGAGCACAATGAATCCGAACGTATCAGATTCAAGGGATACGCCATAGAACGAAGTGCCAATAGGTCGTCCGGAAAACAGCGTAGAGAGTCCGTACGCTATTGGTACCAACCAGAGCGCCCCCACCAAAGCAAGTGGTGGCAAGATAACATTGCCGCGTGTGAGACGAGCAAGAATAAAGAGCCCAAGGGAAATGAGTGCCCCGAGTGCAATGATGAATACTTTCGTACCGAAGAACGAGAACGAACCGAACGGAATAAATGCTATGACCGCCAGAGCCCCTGTGAGCGACAACGCCCACGCGGCCGCTGTGTCAAATGACATGCGGCGCGAAGCAACTGGGACGGGCGCGAAATGCGTGTCCATAGTTGAATGAATTATGTATGTAATATGTACCAACGAACTACCCTTTTAGTATATCACTGGAAATATTTACTTCTTTGTTTCTGTGGATTACGTATGCACACAAGACATTGCATCTGTATAAAAATGTGGCATAGTTATTCAGTCGGATCAGACGATCGCAGTGGACGTACGTCCATTGAGGAAAGTCCGAGCACGACCCCGCTTTGCGGGGAGCACGGTAGCAGGTAACCCCTGTCTCACGCTATTTGGAGCGTGACGAGGTGCGAGCAGAAACGACCCGAAGAGAAATTGACGGGATATCCCCCGCGGATAGAGCCAGAGGGCAACCTTTGGAATGAAACGGCTAAATCCTTACCTTCGTGCAAGGCCGTGCCCAACGAGCAATCGATGGGAGCGCCGCTTGAGGTTGCTGGTGACAGCAATCCCAGATAGATGATCGTCCGTGTGTCGCAAGACCCACGACAGAACTCGGCTTATCGATCCGACCCAGAGTAAATGAAAAGACCCGCGTACTCCGCGGGTCTTTTCATTTCCCCTCTTCTTCGGTCTCACCCGTGCGCGGACGCATGAGCGGAAAGAGTGATGCCTCACGAATACTCTTCCCTGCCAAGAAACTAAAGAGACGCTCCGATACGCCAAAGCCAAAGATAGGGGGCATGCCGTATTCCATTGCTTCCACATACTCAGCATCTGCCATCTGTGCCTCATCATCTCCCGCATCACGCAGTGCTTGCTGCTCAGCAAAGCGTTCTGATTGATCCACTGGGTTATTGAGCTCATTAAATGCCTTGCCCACTTCGCTGCCACCGATAAGAATCTGGAAACGATCTACCACCCGAGGGTCTTTGGTTGATTTCTTTGCAAGCGATTCAAGGTATACCGGCATGCCCGTGAGCACGGCTGGTCCACCGATAGTTTTGCGTACCTTCTTCCAGAGCAAATCAACGCCACGCGCAAGGGAGAGGTTTGCCTCCTGTGGAATTCCCTCTTGCTCCATACATGCTGCAACTGTTTCAAGCGATACCTCACGTGGATCAAATCCATACTTCTCTTGCATAAGGGTATTGAAATCAAGCTGATTCCACTCAGCACCCAAATCAACCGCAAAACCGTTTATAGAGAACTGCGACGTACCAAACGTTTCCTGCGCTACCGTACGATACAAATCTACGAGCATGGGTACTCCCGTGCGCGCGTCACTGTATGCCTCATAAAACTCAAACGAGGTGTAGTCGTTGGCATGTTCGTGCGACATACCTTCATTGCGGAAGATGCGACCAATCTCAAACGTCTTCGGCAAGCCCGCAACCATGAGTTTCTTCTGCCACAACTCCCCTACGGAGATACGGAGAAACACATCAATATCCAACGCGTTGTGGTGCGTAATAAATGGTCGCGCCTCTGCCCCGCCCGTAAGAGTCTCAAGCACTGGTGTCTCTACCTCAATAAACTTGCGTGCAAGCATGAACGAGCGAATGCTGTTCCAGAATAGTGAGCGCTTTCGTGCAAGATCTGCCACCTCAGGATTGAGGAGCATATCAAGATATCGCTTGCGGTAGCGTGCATCCTCATCCTTCAGGCCAAACCACGCATCAGGGATAGGACGCAGTGCTTTGGCGAGCATGCGCCACGATGACACCATAAGTGAGTTCACCCCACGCTTGGTGATAAAGGCACGACCCGTCACTTCTATGAAATCCCCCTGATCAACGGCAGCAATAAAGAGACCGAACAGGTCGGCATCCATATCATCCTGCTTCAAGATGGACTGCACACGGGCAGTACCATCAAAGAGATCACAAAATACAATGCCGCCCTGGTCACGCAACGACATGATGCGACCGGCAAGCGTTACCTCCTGTCCCGACTCAATTAGCTCAGGAAATGAAGCGAGAAATGCGGCATTCTCTGCGGTGCGGTTGCTCTCTGCCGGATACGCCGGCATCCCCTTTTCTTCCAAAAGGGCGATGCGTTTCAAGCGTTCGGCGCGAATATCTTCAAGAGCCATGGAATGGCGCCAGTATACCACGTGCAACTAATGGGTTTCGTTAGAAGATTTCGCACACGCCGCCAGCACAAGCAAGCTCTTTCTTCTGTTCGGTTTCGTCAGAGCGTTCGTACAGCACGAGCTTTGCGTAGTCCACCTTCGGGAAGTTTGCGGCAAGACGCTCATAGGTCTTTTGATCAATCGCCTCATATGGCGCCAAACGGTATGCATGATTCTCACGAGGCAAGAATGACAAGCCGCCGACAATGTCCCAGTGCTTGCGTACCCACTCAATAACCGGTATCCATTCGTCTTCACCCACAGAAATGGTGGTTGATGGATTGTGCTCCGTGAAGTGCTGCTTGATCATCTTCCAGTATTCAAGCTGCTCAATCGCAGAGAGTGTATCGCGACTGATAGTTTTCTCTGGAGACTTAACCGGGAAGTCAAATACATAGGTGGTGGCACTGCCATCAACCTGCCCTACTTCTGGGTGATACGGCACGCCCTGATCACGCATGAACTTGAAGAGTGAGTCGGTAGCGCTAATGCGTACACGGCGGATGTAGTACGGCGCATGGCGTGGATGAGTACCAGACGAGGTATCAAACGCCTGAGACACCGTGCCTGATGGCTTCACACAGGTAACCGCATTTGATTGATTTACCCCAAAGCGCTTTGCATACAGCTTGTTTGCTGCAACAGAAGCATCACGCATCTTTTCAAGCACCCCTGGATCACGCACGGCAGGACAGTCCCACTGACCCGTGATAGATACACCGAGGAGGCGTTCGTCTCCACAGTTCTCTGTCCACTCCTTAGAGATGTAGTTGAAGTTCACCAAGGTGGACTGATAGGTACCGACGATAGCTGCGAGCTTTGCCTTCTTAATCAATTCTGCAGGTGTGTCACCGTTACGTGCAATCACCTCCGACAGGTTACAAAACTGCTTGGACTGCAGAATGATTTCTCCGCATGGGTTGGTGCCAGGGTTGCCGATAGTGCCACCATACTTTTTGGTGAGATATGCGACACGGCGCGCTGGAAGTGATGCGGCAAGTGAACCACGATTGAAAATGCCGCGCTCACCAGTACGTGCCTTCATGAGAGAAACCCACTCATCAAGGAGTTCCTCAGAGGTTGGTGCTGCTTCATACACTGCAGAGTTGTTTGCCACAGAGCGGTGTGGGTCGGTGAGATAGAACTGACCCTTCTTTGCATCACGTACTTCGGCATCATCAAGATCAGAGAGTGAGATCATGGCCGTACGACGTACACCACCTGCAACTACACACTCTCCTATCTTGCAGATAATGTCGTGCGCATCAATGTTGCGCAGACGTCGGCCCTGACGAGCAAGGATACGCTCACGGGCAAACGCAAGGAGTGAGCGAAGTGGTTCTGGTCCAGACGCTTTGCCACCCATAGTCTTCAAGCGGGCACCTGCAGGACGAACCTGTGAGAAATCAAATTCAATATCCTTGCCCTCGTACCAGGTGGTGATACCCATTGTGAGTGCGTCGCACCATCCTTCCTTAGAGTCACCGACCATGTGCGTCTTCAACTTCTCACCAGTCTGACGGGCAATCTGTGGCAACTGCTGGATGCTCTGACTTTCTACCGAAAAGCCCACACCGCACCCCTGCATAGAGAGGTACATGATTTCTGCAAAGTCACGAAGCTTTGTTGGTGCAATGAAGGAACAGTTATACGCACAGGTATTGCAGCGACGCGCCGGATCTCCTGCAAACTGCATCAAGCGCATTGATGGCATGATCTTCTGTTCAAGAATTGCCTGACGTACTTCTGCATATTCCTTTGCGGTGAGCTTGTTGCCCAAATTCTCACGCATGAAATTCACATAACGATCAACCGTTTCAATCCATGTCTCACGACGTCCTTCTGCAGGAATCCACTTTGCATAGGTCCGGAGATAAATAAACTCACCGAGTGGATTGTTTACGAAATACTTACGGCTTTCTTCTACGAGCTTGCGTACATGTTCAGGCACGGCACCGGACACGGCACGCATCTGCGCACGCTTGTCGCGGTACAAGATGTATGACTTCGCAGTTGCGACGTAGTCATTCAGCATCAGCTGCTTTTCTACGGCATCCTGAATACCTTCCACCGTTGGCATGAAGGTTTTGTACTTCTTAGCAAAACGCGCAAGCTCACCAGCCACCTGATGCGCAACGAGCGCTGCATCGTCTGCACTTCCCTCACCCGCCTCCTTCATGGCATGCGCGATAGCGTTTGCAATCTTCTCAAAAGAGAATGGTGCGAGGCGTCCATCACGCTTCTCAATGTGCGGTACCAATACGCGATACCGTTTTGTCTCCTTGCTCTCTTCTTCTTTCACCACAAGCACTGTTTGCGGAGCCTCTTTGGACTTCTTCACTGAGGAGGTTTTAGCAGATTTTGGCATGGTAAGCGGATGGTGTTAGGTGGGTAAATTGATACTTCTGATTGTACCTCCGAACACCAAAATCTCTCCCTGTGGATAGCTTACTTTGAAACGTAATCTGAAATTTTCAACCCTGGAATACTGTCACCCTTGGTGAGCGCATGGTTAGAAGCAAACCCTGCACGAGTTTCAAGGACATAGCGTACTGGTGCACTTGGATAAAAGACATCTGGGTAGGTGTCTGGAGAGACGTTTTCTTTCACATCAAGAATAGTGCCATTGTCCTTTAACCAAAAGATATCAATAGGCACCTGCATGTCTTTCATCCAAAAGCCCTGACGTTCTGCAGTATCAAATACAAACAACATGCCGTAGTTGTCAGGAAGCTCAGTACGACCAGAAAGCCCTAAAGCACGTGCGTCAAAGGTGTCTACCACCTCAACAGTAAGTGTTGGTGCCTGCCCCTTAAAGACAGAGATTATTTGTGGAACATATATAAGACATGCTGCAGCAATAATCAGTGCTGCACCGATATATACGACATACCCCTTTCGAGATAGAGGTGATTCCATCCAGCTTTTTGAAAACAATGGACGCGACATATGTATATAATGGGGGTATATCACGTAATCATCAAGACACATGCGTTCACTGCACACCTTTATCCATACGTTCCATCACCCAGATGCCGGCATTCTATTTATGCGCATTGCCGTAGGATCAATCTTCCTTGTCCATGGTATCCAGAAGCTCCAGAACCTTGATCAGGTTGTTGGATTCTTTGCCATGCTTGGTCTTGGCGCGTTTTGGGCATACCTCGTAGCAGTTGTGGAGACACTTGGTGGTCTCGCACTATTGCTTGGTGCATTTACCCGCTACGCAGCCGTGCTTCTTGCTGCGGTATCACTCGTAGCATTCCTGAAGGTGCACTGGGAGAATGGCTTCCTCGTAGGAAATGGCGGGTATGAATTCGTCTTGGTACTGTTCCTTTCTGCAATTGCCCTCTTCCTCTCAGGAAGTGGCCGCTATTCGGTGATGCATCGGGTACGACTGAAGTGTGGCGACCTCCACTGCACCACATGTGAAGTGAAATAAACAAAAACCCCCGCAGTAACGCGGGGGTTTTTGTTGCTCACGAGATTAGTTTCGTGCAAGCAGTTTCCCTTCAACAAGCGCAGTAAGTTCTGCCTGTGTCGTAGGAACGTGCGTAAGATCTACCTGGCCGACGACGCGTATCGTCACACCATCACAAATACCAAGCACCTGTGCAGGGTTACGATCCTTTCCGTCATGAACAACGGTGTTGTTCTGGTCGAGAAGAAAGTCAACCTGTGCCTTTTTACGGGCGTGCATAACGTCAAGAATGACGCGGTACCCGATTTGGTCAGAGACCGCATCCATACCGCAGGCGGTAGAGCCGGTCTCCGGAGCCTCAACGGCGATAATCGTACCGAATGGCAAGATATCAGCGAGGTCACGGGAACGGGCAGCAACAATCTCAGGATTAGTTGGGAGCCCGCTTGCGGTGGTAAAAGGATCAGCGTCGGTCTGTTCAGGGACGGCGTTATAGGCAGTTGCCTTTACAAAGAGGTTAACTGGGGCTGGTGCTACTGAGCGGGAATTCACCTCCTCAGTAGCGATAGCACCCGTGTTCCCTGTAAAAGCGAAAAGCCCGATAAGGGCCGTAGCTAACGTAGTAGTCATAGTCACGAAACAGCTTGCAACTGCTTCGTACCAGCATGGTAGCATGCATTAGGAAATATGTCAATACACCTGTCAAGGGCGTGTTTTGGCTCACCGGCGTATACCCCTTTTCGTACATGTATACTATAGCGATATATGGACTACCCTGCCCTCAAAGAACGCCTTGTTTCCGTGCTTGCTGGTGATGCGTCGGACGCTCCTGAGGACATACGAACCGCCTCCCGGGACATGAGCATATTTGAGCGGATTCCCCAGCTGGTGGTCTTCCCTAAAGATGCGGCCGATGTTGCTACCCTCGTTCGGGAAGTGAACGCCGCAAAGGCGGCAGGCCTTTTGGTGAGTCTTGCGGGACGCGCTGCGGGAACCGATATGTCTGGCGGTCCACTCTCTCACAGCATTGTCGTATCGTTTACTCGCTACATGAACCATATGGGCGAGGTTGGCAGCGACTATGCCGTCACCGAACCAGGGGTCTTCTACCGCGACTTTGAAAAAGCAACGCTTGCTAAAGGTCTCATCCTTCCCTCCTATCCCGCATCTCGTGACTTAGCAGCCATGGGCGGCATCGTCTCAAACAACTCTGCAGGTGAGCGTACGTTGAAGTATGGGCAGACCGAGCGATACCTAGAAGAGGTGGACGTGGTGCTTGCTGACGGCACACAAACCACCTTCCGTTCCCTTACCCCAGATGAACTTGCCCAGAAGAAGAGCCTTCCCACCCTTGAGGGCGAGATATACCGCTCTATGGATACGCTCCTTACCGAAGGAGCGGCAACTATTGAAGAACACCGCCCGAAGGTATCAAAGAATGCTGCCGGATACGCGCTGTGGAATATTCGTGATCCGAAAACTGGGAACGTAAACTTTGCGAAGTTGATCTGTGGCTCACAAGGTACCCTTGCGCTGTGGACACGGGCAAAGATACGCCTCGTACAAGATGAGCCGTCTCGTGCCCTCCTTGCCATATTCGTAAATGACACCCGCATCTTGCCAGAGATTGTGTCCCGTATACTGCCACTCAATCCAGAATCATTTGAATCCTACGACGAACACACGTTTACCCTTGCACTTAAGTTCTTGCCCGAGATGCTATTCCATTTTGGTATCCGCAAAGCAATCTCCTTGGGTATCCGCTTTATTCCTGATGCCCTCACCGCCATCTCTGGCGGTGCACCAAAGATGGTGTTGCTTGCGGAGTTCTCTGAAAGCACACCTGCGGCTGCACTCGCTGCAGCAACAGAAGCGCGCACTGTACTTGCAGGTCTCCCGATACGCACCCATCTTGCAAAGAACGAAGCTGCTGCAGAAAAGTATTGGATCGTCCGTCGCGAGAGCTTCCGCCTCCTGCGCAAGAACTTGCGTGGTCTCGCCGCGGCACCATTTATCGATGACTTTGTTGTTCCACCATCTTCATATGCTGAGTTCTTGCCAAAACTCAATGCCCTATTGAATGAATATCGTGGCCGCTTCATCTACACCATTGCAGGACACATTGGGAACGGCAACTTCCATATCATCCCACTCATGGATCTGAGCAAGCCGGAAATACGTGATGTCATATTGGAACTCTCGCCTAAGGTATATGACCTCGTCATTGCACACGGCGGAAGTACTACCGGTGAACACAACGACGGTATCATTCGTACCCCATTTCTTGCCGAGCTGTTCGGTACTAAGATGGCAGGACTCTTCAGACAGACAGAACATATCTTCGATCCGGAGGATATTTTCAATCCAGGAAAGAAAGTGGGCGGCACCTTGGCTGATGTGGAACACGACATGCTCCATACCTCAAAAAAGTCTTAGGACATAAGGGTATCTTGAGTTGCCCACAGGGCTATGTTGCGTAGTAGATTAACTTATGGCATAATCACTGGTACTCGCAAGAACTTGAGCTTTGGTGTGGCTCTGCCTCCTCTAAGTGTTCGGTGAAGCGCGAGGTTACTCGATTAGTGCCCAACAATGAGCAATAAATTGTATATCGGCGGTATCCCATACCGCACGACCGAAGAAGCTCTCCGCGCAGCATTCGCAGAATGCGGTACGGTTGCCTCGGTTGCTATTATCACTGACCGCATGACGGGTCGTTCTCGTGGCTTCGGCTTCGTAGAAATGAGCTCTGAAGCGGAAGCACAGGCAGCGATTGATCGCTGGAACGACAAGGAATTTGAAGGCCGCACGCTTTCAGTTTCCATGGCTCGTCCCCAGGAGAAGCGCGCACCTCGTGATAACGGCGGCTACGGAAATCGTGGCGGATACGGCGGCGGATACTAATCCACCTCCTGTGCCTCACACAAAAACCCCGACCTAAGGTCGGGGTTTTTGTTTTACGTATACCCTGCTCTATGCAGGATATGAAGGTGCCGGAGGTGCTCCGCACGAGTGACACACATTTGCGTGCACCGATACTGCAGCGCCTTCTTCTCCATGGAGGGCATTGTGCCGTGCCTGCTCGGTGCGCCAACTCATTTGATTGGCAAAGAGCTGCAGGAAGTTTCCGATAGCAGCAAGCGCCAATACAAAGATGAAGTACCACGCATATGGTGTGACGAAATACACAAACGATATGATGAGCGC
>JAHFMT010000016.1 GCA_023267735.1 Candidatus Kaiserbacteria bacterium | reverse complement strand
AAATGAACCAAAGAAATCCCCTACCGCATCACTCATTGCAGCGCTTCCAGTAAAGACTGGTGCAGTGGTACGTACCAATAGCTCAGGTGCCACGATACGGAACATGAGTACAAAAAGTGCAACGGCAAGAACACTTGCGCCAATAACTAAATGCCGGTCACGCACGACCGCATTACGAGTCGCCAAGAATTTCCTCTTCATGGATGAAGGTGTCGGTCCACGGACGTGGATCCTCAGTAACTATCCCAGTACCGCGCACTACTGCCGTAAGTGGATCAGGGGCAACCAGCACGGGTACGCCAAGCATTTTGGAGAGCAGCTCAGGGAGTCCGCGCAACAGTGCACCACCACCAAACACGGTGACACCGCGCTCAAGTACGTCAGAAAGGAGTTCTGGCGGCGTTGCTTCAATCACCTCTTTCATGGTGTCAGACAAAGAATCAAGCGACTGGGCAAGTGCTTCACGGATGTGGGAATCGGTGAGCATAACCTCGCGTGGGAGTCCGGTTGCCAAATCACGCCCACGCACCGGGCGCTCCAACTTGCTTTGCATAGGTACTACGGCACCAATAGCAATCTTTACCTCCTCAGCAGTTTTCTCTCCAATAGCAACACTGAATTCACTACGCACATAGTCAATGATATTTTCATTGAAACGATCTCCCGCAACGTGCGTGCTCTTTGAGGATGCAGTGCCACCAAGGGTGATGACGGCAATGTCGGTAGTACCACCGCCAATATCAAGCACCATCGTACCTACCGGTGTCGTGACCGGCAGCTTTGCACCAATAGCACCGGCCATAGGTTCCTCAAGCACAAACACCTCACGGGCACCCGCGTTTCGCGCAGCATCACGCACCGCGCGACTTTCAACGGTAGTAACGCCCGTTGGGACACCAATCACCACGCGTGGACCAAAGAGTCGTGCACGGCCACCTTGTGCCTTGTTGATGAAGTATGAAATGAGTTCCTCAGTTATTTCAAAGTCTGAGATAACCCCATGCAAGAGTGGACGCACCACACGAATGTGCGGTGGTGTCTTGCCAAGCATCTGCTTTGCTTCTTTTCCAATAGCTACCATCTGCCCCGTCTTGTCATTTACGGCAACTACGGATGGTTCGTTGATAATCACGCCTTTGCCACGCACGTACACCAAGGTATTGGTGGTACCAAGGTCAATACCAATGTCGCTAGAAAAGAATGAGCTTTTGGAGAGCCGTGCCATACCTATGCCTGTGCAAACGCAATAAGCTCCGCACGGGTTTTGGTGGTAACGGTACCGGTCTTGCGCTCTACCACCTCAAGAGCTCCTGCCTCAATACCCTTTTTGCCCACCACAATGCGCCATGGCAGACCAATGAGATCACTGTCTGCAAACTTCTCTCCAGCACGTGCATCACGGTCGTCGTACAGCACCGATGCACCCGCCTTAGTGAGTGCATCATACAGATCGTCAGCATACTGCTGTACGGTAGCGTCACCTTGGGCAAGAGACACCAAATGGAAACGCATTGGCGCTACGGCCTCAGGCCAGACCATGCCTTTTTCATCAGAGAGCAACTCAACGATAGTACCCATGAGGCGTCCAGGACCAATGCCGTATGAGCCCATAAATACCGGTGTGCGCTTTCCTTCTGCGTCAGTGTAGGTAAGACCAAGAGGGTCAGAGAACTTAGTACTCAAGGTAAAGATATTACCCACCTCAATAGCCTTTGCTTCACGGAGTGTTGCCTTATTGATACCCGTTGTCTTATATACCTCTTCGTCGTCGTACACTTCCTTGTTAATCGCAAGCCCTGTCGCGTCGTCTATATAAATAACGTCCTCACCGGCATCACATACGGTCTGGAACTCATGGCTGTATTTGCTGAATGACCCACCAGAGGCAAAGGTTTTGTGGGTGGTCTCGCCAATACCCGCACGGGCAAAGATACGGGCATATGCTGCCGCTGCTTTTTCATAAAACAGGTTATGCTCCGCCTCATCTTTAGAGAATGAGTACAAGTCCTTCATGATGAACTCACGGGAGCGCATGATGCCTGACTTTGCGCGGGTCTCGTTGCGGAACTTTGTTTGGAACTGATATACGTACCGCGGCAAATCTTTATACGAAGAAATCTGCTCGGTCATCAGTGCCGTGAGTGGTTCCTCATGCGTATTGCCCAGACCAAGCTCCCCACCATTCTTCAGCTTCGTCTTAAACCACACGTCAACAACCTCATCATTCCAACGGCCAGTCTTTTGCCACACGGATGGATCTTGGAGTGCGGTGAGGAATACTTCCTGTCCACCAATAGCGTTCATCTCCTCACGAATAATGTTCGTGATGTTTTCTAGTGTCTGCAAGCCGAGCGGCAGGTATGCATATACCCCGGCCATTTCTTTGTGCACGAATCCTGCACGGATAAGGAGCTGGGCATTCTTTGCCACTTCATCAGCAGGAGCCTCACGGCGAGTCTTGGTAAAAAGTGCGGATTGCCTCATAGGTATAGGCATTGTATCCGAACCCCGCAAAATGCCAAACAAATCTACGCAGCAAACAATTTGACAATATCGCTAAATGTGACGGCAACCATCAGGAGGATAAGAAAGGCAAACCCTGCAAGGTTTATTCCCTGCATGACTACCGGACGCACCGTACGACGGAAGATGCCTTCAATAGCAACAAACACCAGACGTCCTCCATCAAGTGCCGGAAGTGGTAAGAGGTTAATGACTGCAAGATTTATTGAAATAACCGCCGCAAGCGTGAGGAGTGCAAAGAATCCTTGTGCAGAAGCATCACCCACAGCGCCGGCAATACCGATAGGTCCGGCAACTGCTGAGAAGTCTGCAGAGAAGGTGATGACACTACCAAAGAACGCAAGGAGTCCAAGTGTGGTGTCTTTGGTGAGGTGCCATGTGGCTTCTGCCCCTATGAGAGGTGCGGCATACCATGCAACGGGCACGGTACCTACCGCACTAATAGACACTCCAAGCGCAAGCCGCTCTGGATGAGACGGAGCAACGTGCAGCTCAGGAGTAGCGAACACGGTTTCTTTGGTACCGTCAGAATGACGCACGGTAAGTGCAACGGCGTTGCCTGGAATAGTGTCAGCAATAAATGTGGTAAATCCTTCAGCGTCTGCAGTACTAAAAGAACCAGCATCAGTTGCTGCTGAGAGAATACGATCCCCCGCAACCACTCCTGCTTTTTCTGCAGGAGATCCTGCTAGTACGGTGCTTATGGCAAGCGCGGCATCTGGTGCCTGTGCAAGCTCATCTGCAGAAAGTCCCCGAGGTACTCCTGCAACAAGAGAAGCAGAGAGCAGTACCCAGGCAAAGATAACGTTCATGACTACACCCGCCACCAGTACCAGTGCCTGCTTCCATTTTGACTTATCCGTAAATGCACGACCTTCGGTATCAGTACCGGTGCCACCGTTCTCGCCATAAATACGCACAAAGCCACCAAACGGCACTAGGTTTATGGAATACTCCGTCTCCCGCAGCTTCTTTGCATATAGACGCGGTGGAAAGCCAATACCAAACTCATCCACTCGCATGCCTGACCACTTTGCTGCAACAAAGTGTCCCGCCTCATGGACGAGGATGAGTGCGACGAGAACGATGAGGAAGATGAAAACCGTCATGGGGTGTTACTGACTAATCTCCACTTCCTTTTTCTTGGCAAGGGCTTCCAGTGTCTCGTTACCCGTATCAATGTGTTTTTGCACTTCTTTCTTCAAACGATCAGCTTCATCCTTGCCCATACCGCCTTCCTTCTCCGTTGCCTCAATAGCCTTGAGCGCCTCGGTGCGGTGTCCGCGCAACGTGACGCGTGCTGCCTCAAGTTTCTCACCGGTAAGTTTGGTAAGGAGGGTGCGGCGCTCAGTAGTAAGTTCTGGGAAGGTGACGCGTAGTCCCTGATCATCAACGGCCGTACCTACCCCAAGATCAGCGTCAATAATTGCCTTCTCAATTGCTTTGATGACGGTCTTATCCCACGGTGCGATGCGAATAGTGCGGGCATCTTCCACACCAACGCTTGCGATCTGCGCGATAGGGGTACGTGATCCATAGATCTCAGGACGTACGCTATCCAATAGGGTTGGTGTGGCACGACCGGTGCGCACCCCAGAAAGCTCGCGAGAAAGCCATTCCTCAGTTTCCTTTATGCTCGCAGTTAGTTTAGAAGAATCGTATGCCATGCAAATTGCTGAATGATATGGGCACAGTATACCAAAAGAAAACGCACGGCCGACAAATTGTCTGACCGTGCGGTTTGCGCCGTTGCGCAGGACTTACTTCTGGGTGTCCCGGTATTTCTTGAGCGGGTACTTGCCGGACTTGTCCATTTCGTACCTCGTCAGTCCGGTCATGAATCGAACTTCTCCATCCGGAACGTTCTCGCTCGGAAACGCGAGGAAACGATGTTCCGGAGGTTGATCCAAATCATCTCCCGCCAACACCATGCAGTACCAGACCTCGTTGTATTGGTATCGGGCCTTCTCGCTGAAGTAGTCGCCGAGACTGCTGATGCCGACATACGTTCCCATGGCCAAGCCACCCCAGAGCGCGTAGTCTTGGTAGCTGCAGGCGCTCGCCTTCCAGCAGATGATGCTGTACATGGCCAGTGCCCCGATGGTACCGAAGACCGTACGATTCACCATCTGGACCTTCGCCACGTAGGTACCGGGCTCGGATCTGGAAACGGCCTCGCCGCAGTCGGTCAGGCTTTGTTTTGCCGCCGCCTCCAGCTCGAGCACGTTCACGTTCAGGGTCTTGTCGATGGGAACCACGTAGAATCCGTAGTTCACCTTCGCCGGCTCTTCGGCATGGCTGCCCTTGGGCGCAGCCACCAGCAGGGCGATCGCGAGGATCGCCAGGGTACGCAGAGTTTTCATCTTGGGCTCCCGGTTGTTTGTCCGCAAAGCGGAACGTTGTGAAAAAACTAACCAGACATTCTTATAACACAACCTTTACACTTTGTAAAGTACCTTGTAGTAATTGAGTTACCGCTCTTTGTCAGGTATACGCTTGACATGTCTCTCACAAGACGTACGGTATGTACGGAAACGTAACTACCCTCTCTCATCCTGTAGCAGGAGGTTCTCATGCGTCACATGCTCCTTGGTGTCCTCGCGCTCTTTGCGCCCGCCCTCGTGCACTCAACGTGCTTCTCGGGTGTCGGTGCAGGCGTCGGCAACACGTACGACTACCCCGCTCTCGGTGAGCGCTACTACGATCAGCACGTAGGTTCCCTGACGCTTTCGCGGACGTGCGGAACCATCTCATATGGTGTCTTCACGTCGTATGCGTTCTCGGAACCTGCGCCGTATGGCACAACCGGCGGCGATGAGGTGCGCCTGTTCTTCGGACAGCGTCGTACTGATGATTCGTGGCTCGGCCCCATCGAAGGTGAAGCCTTCTTTGAATACCGGGTACTGGATCGTTTCGCCCGCGTGGGTGATGACATGCTTTCCTTGCGTATGCGCTTTGGTCGCCCGGTGTCATTTGCGATTCCTGAGGCAACCGTGTCCTTGGTGCCGTATCTGTTTGGCAAACAGATCATGGGCATGAATGGGCACAACAAGGCGTATGGAAAAGGTGGCAATGTCTTCCGGATTGCCGGGAACAATCTTGTTTCCGAGCTTGATGTCGGGTTTGCTGTATATGAAATGTATGGCGACTTCTGGAAGACGGTCGCACCCTCCATTACCCATTCGCTGGTGCTTGATAACCGGTGGGGGTATGAGGTGGTGCTGTACTCGGCATACAGCGCTGGTGCTAGCTTCAGCGTCACGCGGTTCTTCCGCTAGTAACGGGCTCGTGGACACATTGTCCGCGAGCCCTTCTTCTATTGTTTGCTGATGATGCTGCGCTTGTACGTATTCAAATGTTTGAGGGCGATGCCGGTACCACGTGCGACGCAGTAGTAGGCGTCCTGAGCAAGGCGTGCTTCAACACCGGTGCGACGGAAGAAGAGTTCTGGGAGGTGACGCAATTGAGAGGTACCGCCGGTAAGGATGATGCCGTTATCAATGATGTCGGAAGCAAGTTCTGGTGGTGTCTCTTGGAGCACCTTACGCACCGCACCCATCATCTCGCGCAATTCCCTATTGCAGGCTTGTACCACTTCATTTGTCTTGAACTCAACGGTGCGTGGTAGTCCTGACACTAAGTCACGGCCCTTCACTGGCATAGCAATCTCCTCATCCAGGTTTACCGCTGCACCAATACGAATCTTTATGTCTTCTGCCGTCTTGTCGCCTATAGCCAAATTGTGCTGTCGCTTTGCGTGCTCAACAATCGCTCTATCAAGCTTAGTGCCTGCGCACTTTACGGACGTAGAGGCAACAATGCCACCAAGAGAAATCACCGCAACGTCAATGGTACCGCCCCCAATGTCGCAGATCATACGACCCATTGGTTCGTGGATAGGAATACCGGCACCAATAGCAGCGAGAATAGGTTCCTTCACTACGTACGCATCCTTTGCACCTGCCTTTACCGCTGCCTCAATCACCGCACGTTTTTCGGTGGAGGAAACACCAGCAGGCACCGACACAAGTACTGTTGGCTTAAAGGGATTCCATTTGCCAAGCGCACGCTTCATGAAGTAGCGGAGCATAGCTTCGGTGACGCGGTAGTCAGCGATAACGCCATCTTTCATAGGGCGATAGGCAATCACGTCATCTGGGGTGCGGCCAATCATCTGCTTTGCCTCAGTACCAATAGCAAGCACCTTGTTGGTTCCCTTCGCCACCGCTACCACTGACGGCTCGTTAATAACCACCCCTCGGTCAGGCACAAATACCAGGACATTGGTGGTACCAAGATCAATACCAAGCTTTGGGGAGAAAAAAGACATGCGTGCATGATACGACTGTACCGACTGATGTGCAAAATCGGCACATGTTGGCAACCCCTGCGGGCAAGATACAATGGGTACATGAAGCCTATTGCCGAGCTCATCAAAACCCCTGTTGCGGAAAAGAGCCGCAAGACTGAGCGGGGTGAGCTCATGCGCTTTTTCAGCCGTCACCTCAATCATGCACGATACACTGACGGGTTCTCTCCTATCAGCATGGGTCGCATGGGCAAGATTCTTGAAGGCATCCCTACCGATGACCTCTACTACCTCCAAAGTGTGTGCACCAAGGCAGCGAACTTCAGCAAGCGGTTCTGGTGGGAAGTTGATCCAAAGAAACATTTGCCTGAGAACGTTGCGCGGTATGAGCAGCGATTTAAAAATGCGAGACGGTAGCGGTGTTTTCTGAACACTGGCGGTACGGTATAGTCCTCATATGGAGATTCCGCGCATAACCCAAGACGGCGAGGCGGTACTTCGTGACGTGGCACTACCACTCCCGAAGGAGCTTTTTGGTACCCAGGAACTTGATCAGATTCTCTCTGACATGGCACTTGCCCTGGATGGTGAGAAGAATGGTGTGGCTATTGCCGCGCCGCAGATAGGCGTTTCGTACCGCATCTTCCTTGTCCGATATGACCGCATCATGCCTGACCCTGAAGAAGGACAACCGGCATATCCTGTTTCCATAGGGGTGTATATCAATCCCGAGATTACCAAGACCTCAAAGCGAAAGGTAACGCTTGATGAGGGGTGCCTCTCGGTAGCGGGTATCTTTGGGAAAACCAAACGATATGAGCGTGCAACGGTAGTGGCGTATGACCGCAACGGCACCAAGTTTGAGCGTGGCGGTGGTGGCTTGCTTGCCCAGATATTCCAGCATGAGACGGATCACCTCAACGGTACCCTCTTTATTGATCACGCCACAGGTCTCTATGAGCGAAATATCAATGACTAATATGAAGCCATTTATATTCTTCGGCACACCCTACGTAGCGCGTGATACGCTCGCAACCCTCGTCGCTGCAGGATACGTACCTGTCCTTGTGGTCACTTCCCCTGACCGCCCCAGAGGACGTGGCATGGTACTCACCCCTTGTGAGACAAAAGCATGGGCACTTGAGCATAATCTGCCAGTGCTTTCACCAGAATCGCTTTCTGAGGAGGTGTGTGCACAAATTCAGGCAGTTGGCGCGTCATATGCACTCGTGGTTGCCTATGGAAAGATTCTTCCTGCGTCACTCATTGCAATGTTCCCCCAAGGTCTCCTGAACGTGCACTACTCACTCCTTCCTAAATACCGTGGCGCCTCCCCTGTTGAAGCTGCGCTGCGCAATGGAGATACGGTAACGGGTGTGGCGATACAGAAGATGGTGCAGGAGCTTGATGCGGGTGACATTCTCGCTATGGAAGAAACCACCATTCTTCCTGATGAGACAACGAAGGAACTCCGTGTTCGGCTTATTGAGCTGGGTGCACAGCTGCTCATACGGATTCTCCCTGCGTATCTTGCCGGAGAGATTACCCCTACTCCCCAAGATCACGCCCTCGCTACCCGCTGCCGCAAGATTCCTAAGGAAGAAGGAGCGCTTGATCTCTCTGCGTCTGATGAAGAGAATTGGCGCAAGTACCGTGCATACTTTGAAGGCCCGGGTACGTACTTCTTTGCGGAGCGTGACGGCAAGCGGGTACGGGTAAAGATACGCAAGGCATCCTTTATACACGGTAAGTTTGTTATTGAGCGCATCGTTCCTGAAGGAAAGAATGAAATGGCGTATACTGATTTCATTCACTAACCATATGGAACGCAACCCAGCAGAAGTGCGTACGGATAACGCTGAAGAGCAAAAGAAAGAAAAGATAGTGCTTGCTCCTGAAGGCAAAGAGACTATTTCTTTTAATGAAGAGGACGAAACGATACGTGGTGTTGATATAGGTAACGCATAAGGGAGCATCGAGACCCTACAGCGTTTCCTTTAGTAGTAATGGCAGTGACAAAAATACTTACTCGCACTAAGGGTGCTGCACCAATTGTTAGGAGCTGCTACGCGGCATGAATTAAATGGCGCTTGGGTAGTGTCGGCTATACCTTCAAGTCTCGTTACTATGAGGTACCCGAATCCTTCAGCTGGCCCTCCTGAGCCATAATCGTTTAACATATATACGCCGTTTGGATCCTCAGGTACGCCGGCAATCATCCCTTCATCTTTTAAGATAGTCATAACCGCATTAAAGTTTTGATTGTATGAACTCTCAGTCCCTCCTCCAATTGCTGGTGAGGTTGGATACCGTCCGTATTTATCAAAATACAGTTCAAGTGCAAGGTCTATCGTTTTGAAATCAGCGACCCGTTTCGCATCCCGTGCCTTTTCTCGGGCGGTATTTAAGCTTGCGAGCACAATGGAAGAAAGAACGCCGATAATAGCAATAACCACAAGAAGCTCAATCAGTGTGAATCCTTGTATCAGTCCTGATTTCTTGTTTGACATGCATAGATTGTAGCAGACGGTTCTTTCTGCTAAAGAAAAATCCCCCAGCCGTAGCCGGGGGATTTTGTGTCCATGCAGGACGTTTTACGTCGCCAACTTGATGCGCACCTTCTGGCAGGCGCAGATCATGTTGAATTGCGTCAACAACCACAGCTCGATTTTCTCGAGCGTAACGGCGAGCCCCGTTGAGACGCTGTTGGCACAGCGCTTCTTGAGGATCGCAATCAGGGCGTAGGCGCCCAAGAAATGGTCGGTGACTTTCTCCAGCATCGTTTTCCTTTTCCTTCCCATGGCATGTTCGCATTTGCAACTCAGACTTCCGGCAAGCCGGATCTCCTGTTGAATGCGCGCCATGATTGACTTGGAGCTGGCTGTCATCCAATTACGCATGTGGACTCCTGGTTGCGGTCTTCTAAACCGTGGGTGGTGTACGCCTAACGGCGAAGAATACCATGAGTTTTGCCTAGGTCAATGGTGTCGCACTTACTCGTGTGGGAAATGACCCTACTTTGCTTCAAGCACAAACGAGAGCTGCAGCTCTACCGAATCACCCACATTCGCAAGAAATGGAAGGCTAGGAACAACGATACCGAAGTCGCTGCGTAGGACAGATGCCGTTGCAACACCAGTGATGCGGTCTTCAGATTCTGCCTTAGCTTTCACGTTAAAGGTTACCGGCTTGGTTGTATTCATGATGTGCAGATCACCGGTAACGGTGAATGACAGCTCCTGCTCTACCTGCGGATGTTCTGGAAAGCCATCAAGCTTGGTTGGGGTAAAGACAATGAACTCATTTGCAGGATCTTCTGCTTTGAGAATAAGGCGAGCAATAGCAGCATTGCGGCGTTCGTTGTCGGTGATAAACGTACGAGCGTTGATGTGCAGTGGCCCAATAACGGTTGCTTCAGGGTGTGCAGGATCAATAACTACCTCCCCTGATACGGCAGTGGTGGTACCGATGACTGTTTTTGGAGAGCCATTTAGTTCTTCGTATATGTGAAAGGTAGCAAATGATTCATCTGAAAGAACAAATCGTTTCTGACCCTCAGGCGCGATAGAGACTTCTGCAGAAGTGTTGGTTGGTGCGGCAACGGGACGAGTGAGATACAGGAATGCTCCTATGGCAATAATGGCGAGTAATGCGAGAACGGAAAGTATTTTTGTAGTAGACATACGGTGATTGTATCACTGGCTAAAAGGTATAGGCGAACCCTCCGGTTCGCCTATATATTCTCTCGCAGAATATCCGCATGCACATCGAGCACCCGCTGTGCTCCTTCGGATGCGTAGTCATGGATGCACACTTTTCCACGCGCATCTTCTGAGAAGTTCTTTTCTGAGCGGAAACAGTGTCCGTCCTCATAAAAGTCATCTCCCAGAAGAGCCCGAACCGTTGGCAGCATTTCGTGATCCCAGTCTTTTCGTACGTCGTGTCCCATCTTTTGGATGTTCACAACACCAAAGGCTGAAAAAAGCGTTGGCTGCAGGAATGGATGTTTGGTGCGTTTCCAGTACCGACGCTCAGATCGATTGTCCCGAAAACCTTCCAACAGGCACGAGCGGATATTAAAGAGTGCCTGGTGGGCCATGTACGGACCGAAAATGACCTTGTGTGTTCGGTGAAGGAAATACGTACTGCACAAGACCTGTATCAGGTTCCATGCATAGATACGCGGAAACTTCAGTACTACTTCCCACGTAGGAAGCAGCACGACTACTCGGGTTACCCCGTGCTTAATCTGCATACTACCTCCGTATGTGGTGATAAGTCCGAACGAACTCTACGCCCTATTTATTAAATTGCAAAACTATCACTTTTCCCTTCTAAACTGCTCCAGGTCTTTCAGTAAGCGCTCCACGTCCTTAGTGAGTGTTTCAAGGGTAACCAGCTGCTTCTGCTGCAGCACTTCATCCTTGTTATCTTCCTCACTGATTTCTTCAATATCTTCTTGAATCTCCTCAACATCTTCGGAGAGTTCTTCCACATCCTCCTGAATCTCATCCACGTCTTCTTGAATTTCTCCAATATCTTTCTCCACCTCTTCAAGGGATACGCTTTGGCGGTTCATACTCATCTGAATGAATATGGCGAGGTATATGGCCTCAAGGGATACGATTGTGGTGAGGATGAGAAACATAGAGTCCCAGGAAAGTAGGTGCGAGAACGAGAGTACGAAGAATAATACAAACACCAGGGTGTGAAATATGAGTGAGGAGGTAGAGCCAACCCAGGTGGTGAGGCGTTCAGTCGGGTGTGTGGTTTTTGGAGTCTTTCTCATATATAGGGAACATTATTTTATATACTCAGGTGCTTTTTGCACCAGTGTTTCAAAAGTAACACCAGCTTCTTCTGCAAGCTTGAGTGCATTGATAAACATCTTTACCGCAAGTGCCTCCAGCTCTTTTTCAGCATCTGCTGACAGGACACGATTGTGATCAAAGTCTTCACACACTGCCGCAATCTTTCCATTAGTCTTTGTTATGTGTAGTACGGAGTGTTTGATAACAAAGTTCTTTCGTTCGCTAGCGTTCATGCCAGCGAGTTCTGGATATCTGCTGGAATCACACTTCCAGGTTGTTGCTATGAGTTCTACGAGCTGATTGATATCCATAGGTGTATTTATCGCTGAGTGTAGTGGGTATACTTTACCACGAAGCGTTTTAGCGTTTTTCTGTAATAAATAGCAAAGCGGCGACCCGTAGGTCGCCGCAAGGTACGTTGTATCGTACAGACACTTGTCCGTGTGAGGCTCACGAGAAAAAGATCCGAACCGCCATTCCTCCAGAGAGGAGGGTTAGGGCTGCGAAGAAGAGAACGATGAGCGCCTGGAAGGCGAAATACCAGCCGCTATGGAACAGGTGCTCGTCTTCATCCGTGAAGAGGTTGATTCCTCGGATGAAAAGCCTTCGCGTGATGAGCGCCAGCAGTACCGTAGCGATCATGTAGAACAGCATCTGTTGTGAGCCAGTGGCAAGCAGAAATGCTTTAACTTGTGCCATGATGATCTCCTGGGTCAGTGTGGTGTTTCCGAGAAGACTATATGCCTTCTTGTATAAAAAGACAAAGCCGCTTTTGCGTTTTTGTCTGTTAGGGTGGACCGTACAGGATTCGAACCTGCGACCCCCTCATTGCAAATGAGGTGCTCTACCAACTGAGCTAACGGCCCCTGACCCTTTCGGGCGGTGGGCACACTATACCAAACCTTTCAAAAGGTTTCTAGCCACCTCGTGGAAAGCTAGGCAATACCGTACTGCGCCTTTAGTTCTTGAATACCGTCCTCAAGCACAACCTCAGGTACCCAATCTATGAGCTCCTTTGCTTTCTGGTTATCCGCAAGAGAATCATGTGCCTCTATGCGAGGTGCCTCATACACCACTTCACCCCCAAACAGGCTTGCGAGGTATTGAATGGTCACGTTTCGTCCTGCGCCAATGTTTATCGTTGCACTCTTCCCCACCTTCTCGCTCTCAGCGGCAAGAATATTTGCGCGGGCAACATCACGTACGTGTGTGAAGTCGCGGGTGACACTGCCGTCTCCATAGATAGTGATAGGGGTGCCATTCTTGCGGGCCATGAGGAAGCGACCAATGGCAAGCGCATAGGGACCGTTTGGATCAAGTTTTGGACCATACACGTTGAAGTAGCGAAGGGAGACAGTTTCTATCGGATACAGAGATGGCCAGAGGTTAGTGAATAGTTCTCCCGCGTACTTTTGGAGACCATACGGATTCACTGGATTACCCGGCATCGTCTCTACCAATGGCAGCACGGTCTGGTCGCCATATGAAGAACCGGAAGAAGAGTATACAAAGCGTCGCACCCCAGCTTTCACTGCGGCCTCAAGAGCCGCAACCGTGCCGAGCACATTTGCATCAGTCGTCTCTACAGGATGCTCTATGGAATACGGCACGCGTGGGAGTGCGGCAGTATGAAATACCACATCAGCTCCTGCAAAGATATCAACCAGCTTAGGGTCACGCACATCAAGTTCGTGATACGTTGCTTTGGGATTTACACGGTCAGCATGTCTTCCTGCAACATAGTTGTCTACGGAGTGTGCCTCATACCCGCGCTCAACCAACTGATCAATAATATGAGTGCCAATGAATCCTGCGCCCCCAGTAACTACGGCTTTTTTCATACGTTGGCAAGTATACCGTTAATCTTTGCTGCAAGGATAAAATCACTCTCTGAAAGTCCTCGAATGGAGTGCGTGGAAAGGGTGACATCTACCCGTCCCCAGGTGATGGAGAGATCAGGGTGGTGCCACTCCTCTTCTGCCAGCTTCCCCACCTTATCAGCAAACGTCAAAGCATCAGCAAAGTCTTTAAACGGGAATGAGCGGGTGAGCTGGGTTGCATCATCAGAAAGTATCCAGCCCGCTACCTGTTCCATCAAGTCAGTTGCCTGCTCTTTGGTGAGAGGCTTCCCACCCTCTTCACATGGTATGCAGTGTTTATCAGCAAGGTTAGGCATGGCGGGTAGTGGCAAGAGTAATAAGGTGGGCAAGGAAATCAGACACAGAGATGCCCACTGCCGCAAGTGAGCGCGGCAGTGCGGAAGTCGGTGTCATGCCAGGAAGCGTATCAGTTTCAAGGTAGTAAATGCCCCGTGGAGAGACAATGAAGTCTGAGTGTGAGTAGTGACGAAGTCCCAGAGCACTATGTGCTTCACGTGCCAAGCGCTTTATCTGCTGCTGTGTTTCAGGAGAAAGATTTGCAGGACACAGTTGCTTCGTATCAGCAGAGCACTTTGCGTCATATGAGAAGTACCCATCTTTAGTAGGTACAGCAATCTCTACGGGTGGCAGTGC
>JAHFMT010000015.1 GCA_023267735.1 Candidatus Kaiserbacteria bacterium | reverse complement strand
CTTCAGACGCCCGTTACCACCACAGCCCAGAAACACCTGCACCTTTCATGTAACTTCTTGTCTTTGCACCAAAATAGCCCACTGCTGGCACAATACCCTGTTTCTTTTGATACGCCGAAAGCGCATCACGGGTCTGTGTAGAGAAATATCCTGTCGCACCTGCAGGAATAGCGTATCCCTCCGCCAGCAAAAGAGTTTGCAGGCTACGCACGTCACTTCCCTCCATACCCATATCAAGATCACGCACGTCGGTGGTTGCTGGTGCAACGGTCTGTATGGTCATGGCCGCAATATACGCACGGGTAATCGGACCGAGGTATCCAGAAGCAGGAGTAATGCCGTGGTCTTTCTGGAACTGCATGAGTGCTGCTTTTGTTGCTGCACCAAACTTTTCCGTCTCATTACCTGCTGAGCCAGGTCCTGTGTGCGCAACGGTAACACCAAGGGTATTCAAAAACTGCTGCAACTCTTTTACGTCTTTCCCCAGCATCCCCATCTCAAGATTGCGAGCAAAGACAGTAACGGGAGCAGGACCAACAAACGAAGAGGTTGCGGTAGTGTTGTACACACACAAATCTGCTCGGTGGGAACTGAATCGGTTGTAGTTGGTGGCTGCTGGATCCTTGCATCCAGGAACAATAGAGGACTTCTTGCCTGACGATGCCGTGGCACCGAACAGACCAAAGATAGAGAAGCTTGGCGTGGTACAGGAAATAGTATTCGCACTGGTATTAACCGTACAGCTATTCAATGCTGACCATGCGCCATTGCTGTAGTGGTAGAGCCAGAGAGATGACTCATCAAGTCCGGAGAGCTCGCTCTCGCTATACTCATATTCAATAGTTATCTCCGCATCAAAGGAATCAAGGATCGTATCACCATCAACAATCGCCTTCACATCAAACACCGTTGCGCCCACTTCGTTTGGCACCGTACTTGGGCGTCCAATCTCTGCAAGTACGTTTTCACTTGGCACCGCCTTCACCTGAATAACAAATGATGAAGAGGTTGCGGTGGCGTTTGCGGGTGCACGTACGGTAAAGGTCTTGCTGCTGTCTTCCACACTTGTTTCGCCACCGCTTGAAGCGGTGATGGCGGTAGAGGTGGCAGCCGTTGGTGTCACGCTCGCGGTACAGCCAGGAGTAACAAAGGTGGTAGTCGTAGAGGTGGCCGTATTCCCTGCCGCATCCTCTGACACCACCGCATAGTGGTAGGTCGTACAGGAAAGAAGACTGCTCAGTGATACTGAGTGAGAGGTAACCCGAGGAGAGGTATCTGTTTTTGTGGTAAGAGTGCCAAGCGAAGACGTAAGACCATACGTTACGCGGGTAGAAGCAGCTTCATTCGTCGTCCAGGTAATAGTCGCAGTGGTAGAAGCGGTTGTGCTTGCCGTGCGAGAAGAAATAACCGGTGCCGTCTCATCTGCTGTAGTAAATACCCAACCAGAGGTCCCACTAATACCATTAAAGTAATTCTCAGATCCGTCCTTAAACGCAGTTCCCGATACCTGCACATAGTACGTAACCCCTTCTTCAAGCGTTGTTGCTGGATTGATGGTAATGGAGTTGGTACCCCCACCAGTCACCTGACCACTTGAGCCAGTGATTGTCTCAACCACCGAATTATCTGAGCTTTTCTTAATGGTTACCGTACCCGTATCTCCCGTTACTGTTTTAGAAAAACCAATGACCAGGTTTGCCGTGGTGGCAACGTTCGTTGCACCGTTTGCTGGTGACAGTGTTGTTACGGCAGGTACATCCGCCGTCACGATAGAGATATTCTGGGCAACCACCGTAGGGAGTGCACCATCAGTACCAAACTCAACTACGTATCCCTGCTGCGCATTACAAGGAAAGTCGTTCCATCTTCCGCTTTGAGATGCGTACATATAGCCGCAGTCCTCCCCGTCACCATAATCATTTGGTTCACCATCAGCCCAGCCGTTAAACGCACCACCTATGGCTCCAGCGCCTGCCTCTTGGTAAAAATACAATCCATCATCGGGTCCTCCAGACCAGATCCATCTCTTTTCAGTATCAATATCGTTTGCACCAAGCCAACCATCTCCACTGATACGTGTATATACGAAACTATTCTCTTCCGTAGACGTTATGGATGCCAAGTATCCTGCTGCACCATACGCAGTCTGTCCCTCCGCAGCTGCCTTTGCGGCCTGCCACGTAAATGATCCCGACACGAACTTATACAAGTGACTGTTTTGTGTAAAGAACACTTCCCCTGACTCAACTAGCGAGACTTCAAGCGTGTCGGTGCCCGTTGAGCTACGGCTATAGGTCAAGGTCGCTAGAGCACTGTTCAGTTTCTCCACCGTACCGCTCAAGCTCACGGTCCCACTATTGTTTCCTGACATGGTGACACCTGAGATGCTTGAGAGCGAAAGCGTACCGTTCGTCGCACGCAGCTTTACTGGTGTCGTGGATGCTGCTGGGCCTACGATCTGAAAGCCAGTGATAGACGTAGCAACGTTCGGTGTTGTCGTCGCGTTAGAGCCACTGGTAAGGGTAAGTGCCGCTTCTGCAGACGAAGGAGAAATGGCAAACACGCTCAGTAACACTACGGTGAGTGAAATAGCGTGCCGCAAGCGCATAATGCTCAAATCATAGCATTCAGATACTTGAAATCCGTCAGGACTTTCTGTTGGAAACTAACCTATCGGCACCGAGTTGCTCAGTAAATATTCCTTTGCCGCAAGATACGGAGCAAGGTCTGAAACCTCTTCAAAGCCAAGATACTCCCCTGTGGCGGTGTAGTTCATTTTAAGAACCTTGCGGCCATCTATCAGCCAGAAGTCACCCAATGCTGCGATAGCGGGTGTGAGTGATTGTTCTGTAAGAACAGTAATGCGGTCGCCCTGTGCAACTGACTCCTTGTGTACTAAAAGTTCGTGTCGCATATAGAGTGATTGCGGCTCCCGCACCAGCCGCACCCTCTCTGTTACCACACCTCGGGTATGTAGAGTGTGCAGAAAGTCCCACCATTCCTGCATATCATCTGTGTGGAACTTGCCGGTCTTTTCAAATAGCTCGAGTGCTTCCTTTTCTTCAGGAATAGAGAAGTCCTGTAAGTATTCAAACCGAAACAGTGATTGCTTCGCTGAAGCTAAATGTTCAAGAAATGTCATACCGACAAATGAGACAAGTCACCGCCAAGCACAACTGGTCGCATTCCTGCTATCTCAATCTTATTTGGCTGTTCTGGAATGTCGTTCAGCAAGAAGATCTTCTTGCCATACGCAAACGCAAATCCCATTTCAAGAAATGAGTTCGCACCAATATATCCATCAATATCTTTCAATCGCCCATTTACCACCAACACTGCATCTGCTTCCCGTATCTTATGCAAATGATCAAGAATTATCTGATTCCTGGAGTCAGGCTGGTCTAACTCAGCCGCACGCTCTCCTGCCTCATTCATATTTGGCAGAAGGACTGAGAAGCCATGTGCGGTGAGTTCTTCCTCCACTTGAAGCATCTGCTCTCGTAATTTCATGCTGCCGCATACGGCTATGATTTTCATACACTATTGGATTTTATCTGACTTAGATAGGTTGTGTTTAGAGCACAGCAGCTGAACATTTCTCAAATCAGAACTTGAACCACCTTTTGAGAAAGGGATTATGTGATCGAAGTGCAAGTCGTTAGTTGAGCCACAGTCCACACACTTACCCTGATCTCTTTCCCACACCTTTTGTTTAATTATAGTCGGTATTCTTCTCGAAAACTCAAACTCTTCTTTTTCTTCAGGGGTCACCGAATTAGAGCCCTTTGCGTGAAGTTTGTATTTAAACACTTTTCTTCCTTCAATCTTCGAATATACAAAATCAACATCCACCAAATCAAACCAGCCCTTATCTGACCAAACGTTAGGACTAATTTTTTCATAGACTCTAACAGACTCTGCATTGTCCCGTCTTTTAAATTTAAAATCTTCTGCGGCCATGTACAGCTGTCCGTTGTTGGTGAGATTGCCCTTTTTAGTAAACATCGGCTGATCAACCTTTTTGGGTTTCAGATTATGATCATCTCGAACATCTCTTCTTATACTTATATCTTCTCCCTCGTAACTCAATATTTCACCACTCTCATCAAAACCGTCGTTGTAAGGAGAGTTCTCACCAACAGACATCAGTAGAACCGTATATGACTTTCCTTTTGGGTGTATATTAATGCCTTTCTGGATTCTGAATCCTTCTATCGCAACAACATCATCATATGTCAGTACGTCTTTCATAAATTTATACTTTCCTGAAATACGCAGCTGTCTCTGGATCCGTAAAGTACACATAGCAGCCCTTTTGCCCGCGAGTCATAAGTGTTCGGTACGTATTTTTGATTATCAAATCAAGCTTTTGACGAACTATTTCTTCCTCTTGTTCTTTCACTAGCTTTTTCCAACCGTGAATAGATTTGTCCGTTGTTGCGCGAGCTTCAGGCACAGTAACAACTTTGCCGTCTCGAACAATAAGATCTGGCCCAACAATCACTCCAACATAATCAACTTCAAGGCCTTGGCATGTGTGTACACAACCAACTTCAGACACAGATTCTGGTTGAATGATCCACGCCTGCCCATCTTTTCTTAGATTCCATGTTGCTCGATAATTTCCTATTTCAATATCTTTTAAGAGAGGATTATTTGCGCTGATCCACTTCCAACAATACCCGGCAACCATGCGTGCCTTATTCTTTTCTTTATTTTTCTCAGTAATTGTTTGGTGTAAAAGTTTTGGATCATCGAAAATTTGGAAATCATAATTCGATCCCTCCAAGGTGTCGTTTGCTGTATCTCGAATCTGAAGCATTTCATCAAGCCAGGCAAGATACCCATTTGAACCATTACACCTAAATTGAGACTCCAGTTCCATTTCAACAACTTCTGCACCGAGCTCAGTAGCATGTTTATGTATCTCACTTTTTTCACCAATGTCTTTTAGCGTCACTCGTTGATCTTCATCTATAAAGAAAATACTGAACTTTGCCGCATTTATAATTTCTTTGATTTGATTTTGACCAAGATGACTGAACATTCCCGACTTTGCATTTAACCTATGTGCCTCATCAACAATAAGCACATCATATGTGTTTGCATCAACAGAGTGGAATGAGCCAGATCCACTGAACATGTTGCTAATGTGACTTTTTGTAAAGGAACCTGTGAGTTTTGCCTCGTACACTTCTCGCGGTGCTGAATTTTTTGTTACATACTGAGTGACCATTTGTTCTTGCGTAAGCTTTACCAAAAGATTTATTGCAAGAACTGATTTGCCGGTTCCTGGGCCGCCCTGAACTATAAAGACTTTTTTATTAGTTACTGATGCTTTTTGAGCCAGTTGCAACGCCGTTTCGTACACCACTTTCTGATCATCAATCATTACGAACTCCTCATTACCCTTTAGCATTGAAGAGAGTTGGTCCGCGAGACCTTTTGATGGCCGTATTTTACCGTTATCGATACGGTACATAATCCTTGTAGTGTCACCGTGCCGCACGTGATGCTTAATAAATTCACGAAGTTTGATCGCGTCCGGTTTTAAAAATATAGGAGCTTGTTTTATATACTCCGCATAGAATTCATTAGTAATGACCGTATCGGGGTCATAGTTATGTAAATAGGCACACGGAAACAGTTGTATCTTTTCTTCGTCCACTGTTGCGTTAAAGTCTTCGAGAAGATGCTTATATGACCACGCTTGATATGAAGGATGCGGTGCTTCCTTTTCACCATGCTTAAAGCGTGTTGAAACAATTGCATCTTTTTCTGTCATTTCTGCTTTCTGCCATTGTTTTAATTCAATTAAAACGGCTGATTCATTTTTCTGTTCATCGAGACCTGTGATAATAAAGTCGATTCTTTTTGATGATTGCGGGATGTGATATTCAATTGAAATGCCCGCGTCGCTGGCAATACAGTCGTCCGTAAGAACTCGATCCATGTACTGAAGAGAATTCGTCCAGGACGCAATTTCAGAGGCTCCTGTACTGCGACCAGTAATTTGTTTGTAGGTATCGAGAATGATGTTTCCGATATCATTCGTCATGACATCAGTTTGGAACTTAGCTTTAGTGGCCGAATAAACAATCATGTTTATAGCTCGCTATATTTTTTCGAGCTTCCTTTTACTTTGTCGATTGGATATTTAACCTCATTCTTATCCATCTTTTTTTCAAGTGCTGAAAGCAAATCAATTCCATAGTGATTTGAGAGCATGATCACCCAATACAAAACATCAGCGAGCTCATCGGCAATCTCTGACTCTTTCCCTTTTTTTATTTGATTATCCTTCGTCCACTGAAAAAGTTCGAGTACCTCCGAAGCTTCAAGCTGAAGAGAGAGGGCTAAGTTTTTAGGATCATGAAACTGAGACCAGTCACGGTCCGCAGAGAACTTTTTTATTCGTTCTATCAGTGCTCTGTAGGCACTTGAATCCTCCATAGAATGTGGCTTATTTATAGCACGTCCAAGCCAATTTCTACAGAAATTTAAAAGATAATCTAAAGACTATCTAAATAAACGGTTGGAAATGGTGACTAACCACATTTACGCCAGCTAAAGATCTAAGCGCAAATGTTCTTTAGGAACAGCGTTTTCTTCGGCGTATTTAATTGCTTCAATCCAAGTGGTTTTATCTATGCGATCCATCTCAAAAACACGCTTCTGGAAAGCAACTAGAAGTTTGTTTTTATTCCAGAAGTGTGCACACCAGTCAGGTTTCAGGTGGCGCTGCACGCTCTTTATCCATTTTTCCGGTCCTTGAACGCGATGAATCTGATGTGACCCTCCACTTTTATCAGTGAAGGTATGGTGTCCGGAATGACTAAAGACATTTATAACTCCTGAGAGGGTAACGGAATCTGATACTATAAGCCCCTCAAAAATCCTATCTTCATCACGAGCATCAATTACTTCTTCCAGTCTTTGCATTTTGGGGTTCTTTAACACATCTCTTCCTGCCTCGTATGTCTCAGCAAGCTCCTTATCGAAATTTGGCAACCCAATATGATCGAGCAGACCGTGCAAAATTTTATTTCTCTTTGTTTTATAAATAAATAACCTTTTCCGCTCTTCTTTATCAATGAACTTACCTTCGTATAGAATATCTATTAAAGACTGAAGTGAAGTGCCCACCAACCTCTTACGCACAGCTCCCATAAACGCACACCGCTGACAAATATTATTTGGTAAGTGGTAATGCAATTTATCGTTTATAAGTTCGCGAAGCAGACTTTCTATATACGCGCTTTGTATAACAAACGCTTCAAGGTAATTTTTGCGTAAATACGCCCCTTCTGTTTGATTAAATAAATCCTTTCGTTTCATATTGTTACTTAACAAGTTCCATAAAGGGACTTTATGCCATTGATTCCATTGTACATCATTAGTGCTTTTAGAGATCTGGCCGAAAAACCGGCGGAAACAAGTACACCTAAAGCAATACGATAGAAGACCTGTCTAAAAGCTTTAAATATCACATAACTACCTCTGTGAGAGAAGTTGGGTTCTTAAAATTCTGTTTAAAAACACGCATCTATTAGTTCATTGCAGCTTGAATAAGTATGAATAAGTTCAAGGGACACCTTGAACTTATTACTCAAAAAGTTAATTATCTCATTCTTGTTTTTACCTTCCCAAACAGTTATATGAATTTCTGATATTTTTTCTTTAAAGAGTATGTTGTTGAGGTTTACCTCCAACCCTCCACCTAGTCCAAGAATATAAAGTTTATGGCCATTGGTGTTACCAAATCTTGGAACCACTGCGTGCTTAAAGCTCTCATGACATGAGACGACGGGTAGATGGTTACCGTTTCCATCTTTCATTGTTTGCGCGTGTTTATTCAAGTGAGATATTCGAACTGTACTCTCTTCAGAAAAGTAGCCATGTGGATACAGCACGTCAGCAGTTGCGTAATGTAGTTTCTCAAGCCTTGCTTTATTCAGATACAGCTTATTTTTTGCGGGCAGATAATCAAAGTCAAGAAAATTTTTATCTAAAACTCCATCATAATTGTAATTAATAAACGCTATTGAACTCTCTAGTTGTTCAGCATTGTAGAGGATTTTTTCGTTTAATGACCTTATCCAGCCGGTATTATTTTCATTGTATGCGCTATCAAATATATCTTTAGTTATTAAGAAAATTTGATTCTCGATATCTGGACCGTTGTCATGAAAATCAGATGCGACCGCTTCGTACACTATGCATTCATCTAAAGTTTCATACTTTTTTCCTTCACCGATTGAGTCCAGCCAATTTAGTATTTCTTTGTGAAATTTATATTCGCCTTTTGTATCACTTTTAACTCTTTCACTTATTAGTGGACTCAATTCTTTCCAAGTTGGCAGCCTGTAATCCACTGATGCACCCGCACCCAAAACAATGAGGTGCTGAACTTTACCGGTAATTTCGAATATCATAAGCTCTATGATTAATGCTCGGGGAAAATGGATATTTGTTTGGATACTAACATAATTTCACAACTACATCTCCTAATAGATAACACTTTTGAAACAGCACTTTATCAGTCACATGCCGGTTATCAACTGTATCTTCGCAAATAGGCTGGATAGCAGAAAATAGAGCCAGTCGCCATTTCTTGGACAGTACTTCCCGGGACATATACAACCTACTCAAGCAAGTAACGCGACAAGTCGTTTACCTTCAGTTTTGACAGTACGGGATTCTCTACCGACTCCAGCACCTTCGATACCATTGAGCCCGGAATAAGCTGCTGGATGAAGTCCGTGACCTTTACTGGGTCTGTATTGGCAAGCAGGGCAAAACGAACCACATTCTCTGTATCAGAAGCATTTTCTACAAGGCAGACAATGTCGTTCTCAATCGTAAATTTACGAACGCGCCCACGCAGCATTACGCCATGCAGCGTGTCAGCACTACTTTGAATCTCGTAAATATCCCACGTTAGTTCCATATGACCATTATACATTTCCAAGTGTGTCAGTTGAGATAGGATCAGACCCCACCCCACACAAAAAGCGTGCGACCCTCAGGTCGCACGCTTGCTCACAACAGCACCTCCGCTGCTGCAAAAAGGTACTTCACTGCCTCACGCAGCATGAGGTTGTCGTTCTCATCACGCAGCTTCCCTTCTGCATCCACACTGATGTTTACCCATCCCTGCAGAGGCGAGAGCCGATCTACGCTTGAGGCGCAGAGGCCGCCGGCAACGCCCACGCCCACATTCGGCAGGGTGCTTTTTATGCAGTGCACCAAATCGACCAGCTTCTCTCCATCAAACTCCTTGCCCGTACCGCCGCTCTCATCCAGCAGTACGTAGTCGATGAGGCCGTAGTACTGGTCCAGACGATCCACCAGTTGCTTTGCACTGAGCGCACCTGCTCCGCACTGCAGAACGATCGTCTTCTTGCGAAACGGTACCTTGAGGCGGTACCGCTCCACCACCGCTGGATCGGGCCAGCGCATGTTGAGCTGGAAACCGTGGCAGTTGGGACCGGCCAGTTCCTGCGCGCGACACAAGTCGCTATACAGGGTATCCGGATGGTCCGTGCTGAAGTGGATGAGGTTCAGGGCCCGCTCATCGTTTGAGAAGATGTTCCAGAGCGTTTCAAGACCTGGGTACCGGTTAGGGTACTTGTTCTTCACGCCATACAGGGTTTTGTTGCTCATCAACACGCCGATCATCACGAGACGCGCAAAATCTTTAGGCACGGCCCGAAGGACCGTATCCACCTCCTGCGCGTTCATAAAGCCGGTTATACCGATATAGGGTCTGGGCATGGAATGCCTCCTCTTTCAAAAGGGTTCTTGGTTCCAAACGAACCTTACCCCTCTGCACGGGAAAAGAAAAGCCTGCCGCATTTCTTTGTATAAGGAGGCTTTTGACTTTAGCCCCCAAAAAGAACATAGTGAATATGGACCCAAACAAAGGAGATGGCTCATGAAGTGGCCAGCCAGTATCACAATGGTCAGACACGGTGAATCTGCATACAACGCGCTGCGCGCGAGAAAGGAAAAAGACCCCGACTACGCGCGTTTCGTAGCGCTGTACAGCAAGGACTACACCAGCAAGGAATGCCAGGATCTTGCTGAAGAAATGTGGCAACGGCATCGGATGCCATTCAGTGACTACGAAACACCGCTCTCGGACAAGGGGTGCACCCAGGGCTTTAAAACTGGCGCAGTCCTCAAGGACGAAGTACGTTTCAAGCCCGACGTCATTCTTGTCTCCCCCTACCTGCGCACTAACCAAACACTGGAAGAAATGCGGCGGGGCGGATTCAAGACTGAAGGTGCAAAGGTGATTGTGGAGGACCGGATTCGTGAGCTGGAGCATGGCCTTGCCACGCTCTACAACGACTGGAGAATCTTTCACGTAAAGCACCCGGAGCAGAAACTCCTGCGAGAGCAGATGGGGCCATACTGGTACCAATACCCGCAAGGAGAATCGGTTTCCGGTGTGCGCGATCGGACACGGGACGTGACAACCATGATGATCCGGGAGTTTGCTGGTCTGCATGTCTGGATGATTACCCATCACCTCACCATCCTTTCCATCAGAGCAAATTATGAGCGGCTCTCCCCAGAGCAATTCATAGAGCTCGATGAACACCAGAAGCCAGTCAACTGTGGCGTCACCCGCTACGTCTGCAATCACAAAATCGGCAGAGGAGGAAGACTGGAACTTACGGAGTACAACACCAAGCACTACTGACCTCAAGCCCTACGGAAGAAGCACTACGCTTCACACCGTGGGGCTTCTTTCTTTTCAGTACAAGGTAGTTACTGCAGTATTTGAGTGATAAGGGCAGTCATCTGCCCCTTCCTTTCAGGATCGCTCTCCGCAATAAGGAGCGTGAGTGCGGTAAGAGCTGCGGGATTAATGTTACGTGCAGTCCGTATGCGCGCCTTACGTAGAAACCACACAAAAGAAAACGCACCAGAGCGTTTGTTGCCATCAGAGAATGGATGATTCTTCACCATGAAGTACAGGAGATGTGCCGCCTTCTCTTCTGCTGAAGGATAGACCGATTTGCCGCCAAACGATTGCATTACGTTTCCAACAATACCTTCAACACTTCCTTCAGCGCGTTCTTGTGCAAAGAGTTCGGTCGCTGCACCCTGTTTCATCAGGGTGTCACGGAAACTTGAGATGGCGGTACTGATTTCTTGCGCAGTGAGCTTTGCGGCACCTTTTGTTTTCCCGAGCGGTTTCAGCTCGTCTTTGTCATATGCTTCAAGAGATACCCACGTGCTTGAGAACTCTTTCAGCAATTCCAAAATTGATTTGGGATCGAGCGTTACATGTTCTGGCAAAAGCGCTTGAATATCTCCCACCGCCTTCATAAAGGCGGTGTAGTTCTTACCAATCTGTGTGCGGTTTATGGTATAGCCCTTGGTGATATGTTCGCGCAGGGTTTTGGTAGCCCACTGACGAAAAGCCGTAGCTGTTTTGGAATTAACACGGTAACCCACTGAAATTATGGCATCGAGATTATAGTACTCAATCTCACGCACAACATCGCGCGCACCTTCTTTTTGAACTGTTGCATTTTTTGCAACAGTTGCCTTTTTAAAGAGTTCTCTTTCTTTATAGATATTTGAAAGGTGTCTTGAAATCACAGACTTGTCACGACCAAATAGTGCAGCAATCTCATCCAGTGACGCCCAAATGGTGTTATTAGTAATATCTTGACGGAGTTCAATAGCTCCATTTGAAGCTTGGTATACAACAAGACTGTCAGATGATTTATTCTTCATACGTTTACATAGCTATAGCTATTAATAAACGCACCCTAACGAATGGGGATTCAAGAAAACTTAAAGAAAGATGGACAGAACCGGTTACCGCTCTTTGACTTCCTTAATAAAAACAGCCCACGTACGTGCTAGGTACGGGGCTGCTTATGTATCAGGAACTATTCACGAAGACTACGCCACCGCGGCCGCAATCTCGTCGATCGTGCGCATCACCGCGTCGTAGCGGTTCTCGGCCTTGAGGATTGGCCTGCCCACCACGATACGATCCGCGCCGGCCTTGATGGCTTTTGCGGGCGTCATGATGCGCTCAGGGTTCTGGTCATCGCTGGGAACGATTGCCCACAAGGGACGAATGGCGGGAGTGTTGAGACTCAATGCCACACCGAACTTGGCACGCAGCACCTCGACTTCCTTGGGAGAGCAGATCAGCCCATCGATGGCGGCACCTGCCGCTTGATGCGCGAGCCGCATGACAGCTTCCTCGGTCGAGCAGGTGAACATCGCCTGCGTGTCAGCGTCCTTCAGGCTGGTGAGAACCGTCACGCCGAGCACTTCCGTGTCCGGCAATTCAGTCTTCAGCGCCCGCATGGCCGCCACACCCGCTCCGCAGACCGTCGTCAGCAGCTCCGGTTTGTATTGCCGAAGCAGGACGCCGTCCGTCGCGAGCGTTTCGCCGATGTCGAAGAGCTTGAGATCCGCGAAGACCTCCAGGCCGTACCGGTGAATGTCCTCGATCAGGCTGTATCCGCACGCACGAAGCGCCGAGTTGACCTTGAGCACGACGCCGGTTCCCTTGAGGCTTTCGGCGAGCGTCAGGATTTGACTCCTGACATCAGCGGGACCTTGCCCGAACTCCGGGCGAGGCTTGAAGTCGGCGGCAACGATTAACCGTTGCGCCGGTGTCAGCTTTTTCATGTCGTCTTCCCTTTCCTGGTTGATGATTGGTCAGTAGACAGCGTTCAGCGCTGCCCAGTTGTCCTTCGGCCGAAGGGCCTCGGAACCTTCCTTGCAGAGCGGGCATTCTTCGGGCGCCCACATGGGCAGGGGCCGATCGATGAGTGCCACGATCTTTTTCCCGTTCACTTCCGTGAGACCGGAGCGGTTCACGAGAACGAGAATGAACGGCAGGACCACGCCACCCGCTTTGATGATTGCGTCGACCGTGAGGTCAACGCTGCCACCGGTGGTGAGCACGTCCTCGCAGAGCAAAACCGTTCCACCCGGCAGCATGACGAGGTCTTCATGAGCAAAGACCATGGACTTCACACCGTCCTCGTCGCGCTTTTCGGGAGAAGCCCAGTAGCACGGAGCCTCGTCGAGGTCCTTGACCCGATGAGCAATCAGCTCAGCGAGTTTGGTTGCTCCCGTCTGCGGGCCGACAACGTGCCAGACATCCGAGAGGTCACCACCCTGCTGGACAAAAAGCTCCAGCAGGTCAGAGGCAGCTTCCTTCAGCAGCCCCTCGTCGGCGATCACCAGACGGCTATTGAAGAAGCCGCCCGAGTGGTTCCCCGAGGCAAGGAGTGCGTGCGGACGCCGCTTGTCTCCGTCATGGATCCACAGGGCATCTTTCCCTTGGTACTGGAGTATCCAGTCCTGGGTGTTTCTAAACATGAGTATTCCTTTGTGAAGGTTCAACCGTGCGCTTTAAGGCAGCGCGTTAGCCTATACGTTCCGTCGCCAGCTTAGCTAAGTGACAGCACTAACGCAACACCAGCGTAAACGTCACCACGGCATCATCCGCAATGCTCTCAGCCGTACGGAAGAACGTAGGTTCTTGTTTTCTTATCAGGGAAATAGGAGTTCCTTGGCTGAGACAGGCCCATAATGAGTAGTGCACCCTGTTACCCACATACCCCCACGTAGAAGGTGTACCATTACTAATGGAAGATGCCTTACCAGCATATTAACGCCCTAACATTATTTACTACTATGAAATCAAAAATCATATTATTGCTTGCAGCAGTCCTTGTCGGTTCTGCAGGACTCGTCTCTGGCGCATCCGCGCAGGAGATTACCACCAGCACGTCAATACACGTGAACAACAAGGCAGAAGTTAAATGGAACTCGACCAGTACTGAAGCACAGGGTGCTATGCGCGGGAATGCCACCAGCACCGCAGCACGGGAAGAGGTTCACGGAAACGCAACCAGCAGCAAGACAAGCACGAGCACGAACGCAAGTTCTACTGCAGAGATACACCGAAGCTCTGTAGCTTCGTTTGTGAAAGAACTTCTCAATGTTGCTGACCGCGAGGGAGGCATTGGTGCAGAAGTGCGCGCGGTAGCGATGGCACAACAAGATTCTGCAAGCACCTCAGAAGAAGCTATTGCACATGTAGAGGCCAGAGGCGCTGTTCGTACCTTTTTCTTCGGTAGCGATTACAAGAATCTCGGCACACTCCGCGCCGAGATGAAAGCTACTGAGAAAAACCTTGCTGAGTTGAAGGCACTTCTTGCCAAAGCCACTAACGAAACAGACAAGGCAGAGCTGTCAGCTCAGATTAAGGCTCTTGAAGATAGCGAGGTAAAGGTAGATGCATTTATAAAGTTACACGAAGATAA
>JAHFMT010000014.1 GCA_023267735.1 Candidatus Kaiserbacteria bacterium | reverse complement strand
GGAAAGTTATTTCCAAAGATACTTATGATTTCACCTGGATATATTTCATTTTTAACACCTGCCTTTGCCACTACATATGAGATTGAAGCCACTGAGGATGTTTGAGAGCCGACCTGGAAGTCAAATGAACTACACTGTGCGTCCTTTACTCCGCCCTTGGTGTTAGGACACACCCACATAACATATCTGTTGCCGTTCAAGCCACCCTTCACATCTCCAACGGTCCAAGTAAACGATCCGGTATTTTTATACGGACTTGCAAGCATGGTGCTTGAATCTCCCTGTCTAAAGAACACATCAACCGCCGGCACGTCTCCGCTTGTGGACCACTTAAGAGTAATCTTATCGCCAATCTTCCATAGAGGCTCCTTGCCAGCAAAGGTTGTAAAGGATACGGATGGTAACGACGTCTGCGGTACCTGTTGTGCAAGAAGCGCGTTCATTTTTGCTCGAGACACTGGACCAAAGTATCCACTGGCAGGAGCGATGCCATTTGCTGCCTGCCACGCACTAAGAGCTGTTTTTGTTTCCGAACCAAAGTATTCTGGTTTCGCTCCGCCATCTACTGGATATCCATACTTAGTTAACGCTTTCTGAAGACAAGTTACATCTTGTCCTACCGAGCCAAGTGCCAAATCACGAGTGAAAAGAGTAGAGCAGATTGCGGGAGAAGTTTCCTGAAGACCAACAACCTGACTCTGCAAGGCGGCAATTTGCGCTGTGAGCTGTGCAATCATTGCCTGAAGTTCAGCAATAGATTGTGCGTGCGTAGTTGAGGTAACGGTAAATGCGATAACCAGACCACAGAACATTGATGCGGCCTTTGCAAAGAAACGAGAGGAGCGAGACATGGGCAAAAGGATAAAGGAAATAAGTACCAAAATGGTATGTCCTTAATTGTATGTGGTTTGTAGGTGGGGGGTACTACAGCACTCTACCGAGTGGGGATAACCAAACGGCACTTCGGGTCCAAAAACCTTGAAATATTCCGCCTACCCCTTTACCTGCAACGCAAACTGCACCTTCCCGGTAGAAAGCTCTACGGCATACGGCCCCTCCCCACGAATAACCTCTGCCTTGTCTTTTGGCGAGAGTCCAAGCTGCTTACGCGCATCAGCAACTGCACGCGCCATTTCGCGCTCATCCCCTTCCTGTATAAGTTCTGGGGTAAGGGTCATGTCCAACTGCATGTCAGAAGCAGTAAGCGCATCATCAAACGCAATATCTTTCACGTTCACCTCATCCTTCAAAAGCCCAAGAATCTCTGCAGTTGTGGTGCGATGCTTGGCTGAAATAGTGAGGCGAGCAAGCGGCTGACGCACCTTCACTCCCCCCTTCTGACGATGCATGAGCGCATCTGAGGCAAGTGCACGAACGCTGTGCATCTGATTGATGAGTGTATCGCTATGCTTCTTCTCCGTTGATGGCCAGGACATAAGATGTACGCTCTCCGCGTCTTCTTTTCTGCGCACCTGAGCAAACAATTCTTCAGCCGCAAACGGTGCGAATGGTGCAAGCACTAATGAGAAATTACGCAGAGCTGCACGCAAGGTGTTTGCCGCAGCAGCACTTTCAGTGATGCGGCCACGTGAGCGACGCAGGTACCACGTAGAGAGGTCATCCACAAAGTCCGCCAGTGGTCGTGTCGCCTTATCAAGCTCATACGCATCCAAACTTTCAGTGATCTGCCGTGTCGTCTCTGCAAGACGTGCAAAAAGCCACTGATCAAGCACATGACTCGTGTCGGGTGCCACATCTCCTTGTGCCGCATACTCACGCAAGAACGTTGCCACGTTTCGCAAACGACCGAGCACCTTGTTCCCTATTTCCTGCACCCCACGCTCTGAGAAGCGCACATCTTCACCGCGCATTGCTGGAGACGCAAGCAAGAATAGACGCACCGCATCAGCACCATATCTATCCACGACAACCATGGGATCTGGATAGTTCTGGAGACGCTTGGACATTTTCTGTCCATCCTCTGCAAGCACAATGCCGTTCACAATGACATGCTTGTATGGCGCACGACCGAAAAGAAGTGTCCCGAGTACCAAGAGTGAATAGAACCAGCCACGTGTCTGATCAAGACCTTCAGCAATGAAGTCTGCAGGGTACCCTTTTGCTTTTGAAAACCATCCAGACTTTGGATTAAACGCATCGGTGCGAAATGGATAGTGATCCTGCGCATACGGCATGGAGCCTGATTCAAACCAACAATCAAATACATCCGGCACCCGTACCAAACGATTACCATCCGTATCAACCAGCGCTATTTCATCTATACCCGGACGATGCACGTCAATCTCGTATTTATCATTGTGTGGCAGTGGCATGAACGGAAGCGGTACTGGTTTTGCAAACACAGGGATTTCTTGATCACCCACATGACGGGTCTTTTTCTGCAAACCCGTAATCGCTGACAGTGATTCAACACCAATGCCGTGGGTGACGATGAGAATACGTTGACCTTGATGACGCGACTCAATGTCATATATGAAATCACCAAAACGGTTCTTTGCCGCTTGATAACTTTCACCGCCACCAATAACCATGTCATATGCGAGCGTTTTACGTACTTCAAGGAATGATTCATACGAGGTGCCGCTCAGGGTCCCGAAATCAAGTTCACGCAACCGCTCGTCCGTGCGTATAGCATCTTCAGAAAGACCAAGAGTGTTTGCAACGATACGTGCTGTTTCAAGCGTGCGTGCAAATGGTGAAGTGTATATCACCGTTACACCTTCTTTCCTCAGAGCCTGGGCAGCTTTTTCTGCATGCACTTTCCCTTGTGCGGTAAGGGGGAACTTCTGCTCGTTCGTTGCATCAAGTACTCCATGCACATTGCTCTCGGCTTCGCCGTGACGCATCACGGTATATCGATTCCCATTATGCTTTACATACGTACGCAAATCAGCAACAGAACCAATGATCACATGCGCACCCGTCTTCTCGTTCTTCCACACCGGAATAGGCGCACCCCAGTAGCGGGCACGAGAGATTGCCCAGTCACGTGCGTTCTTCAGCCAATCACCGAAGCGGTTCTCCCCTACCGCCTTTGGTGTCCACCCAACCTTGGCATTCTCTGCCACCAGCCGATTACGGAAATCAGATACTTCCACAAACCACGATGAGGCAGCGTAGTTAAGGAGTGGTGTATCACAGCGCCAGCAGTGCGGGTAGCTGTGCTTGTGTGGTGCACTACTAAACAGCAGATGCTGCTCAGTTAAATACGCAATCATCGCCGCATCTGTTTCTTTTGGGTTACCTTTTGGCTTTGCCTGCTTGCCACCAATAGCAGGAATGATAGCGGCAACACGACCATCCTTGTCTACATGGTGCACCACTGGCAATTCATGGGCACGTGCCAGCGCCAAGTCATCTTCACCAAACGCAGGAGCAATATGCACCACACCCGTACCATCTTCAGTGGTTACAAAATCTGCTGCGTATATCTGATACGCATTCTTGAACTTCGCACGCTCAGCTACCGATGCGTGTATTTCTAGCACATCATCAAACAACGGTTGATACTTTTTTCCAATGAGAGAAGCGGCGGGACAATCTGCCACACGGAGAAATCCCTCACCAAGCTTTGCTGCAAGCGCATCGGCCACGATAACGTTCGTGCCCTCCTTTTCGTATACGCCATACGCAATATCCTTCCCTATCGCAAGCGCGACGTTCCCCGGTAGAGTCCACGGTGTGGTGGTCCACGCAAGCACATAGGTATTTGGCTCATCTGCTAATGCAAACTTCACCGTTGCGGTGAGGTCTTCAATATCTTTATATCCCTGACTTACCTCAAAGTTTGAAAGTGTGGTACCACAGCGCGGACACAGCTGCATTGCCTTAAAGCCCTCGTATACCAGGCCCTTGTCATGCAGTTGCTTGAATGCCCACCATACACTCTCGGTATAGGTTGCATCCATGGTGCGATAGTCGTCCTCCATGTCCACCCATCTGCCCATGCGCGGAATGATGCGCTTCCATTCATCCGCATATCGAAGCACCGCGCGGCCAGCCGCCGCATTAAACGCACCGACGCCCATCTCTTCAATGTCGCGCTTTGACTTGATATTTAACTCCTTCTCTATGATGTTCTCCAGTGGAAGACCATGGCAGTCCCAGCCCCAACGACGACGTACGCGATATCCACGCATGGTCTTGTATCGGGGAATGACATCTTTAATAGTGCCCGCGAGCAAGTGTCCGTAGTGCGGAGTGCCCGTTGCAAACGGTGGACCATCATAAAAGACAAAGTCTCCCTTGGGAGAATCTTTCCCGAGTGATTTCTTGAATGTTCCCTGTGCATCCCAGCCAGCCAATATTTCTTCCTCACGCTTGGCAATGTCTGATTTTTCTTTTGGGGTGATGTCATCCGCCATAATGGGTCAATCCTATCGTTTTTATGCATAAAAAGAAACGCCCGCCTCCTGCATGAGGCAGGGGCGGGTCGTCTGAAACGGAAGCCGGTGGTCTACCGGGAAAAGGCTTGGGGTCGGTGCGAGGTGCGGTCGGATCTCCTTGAGCGCCACTTCAGCCGTTTGGGCGTGGGGCGCTTCTGGATCTTCTGCTGAGGTTCAGACCACCCCGGAGGCGGGGGAACGTAACGATCGGCAACGCGTCTCGACATCCAGTCTCCTTGTTCCGAAGGTGCAACATGCACACTCCGTATACGAGGATACTCCTCCTTCCCCTAATTACAATCGCTTTGGTGTGGGAATCCCCAGCACGGTGAGTCCATGCGACATTACGCGTTCAAAGGTGTGGGCAATGCGTATTTTGTATGCCTCGTCATCGGAGCCAAGAATCTGTTCAGTAGCGTAGAAAGAGTTCCAACTTGCTGCAAGCTCAGTAAGGTACTGGGCAACGTAGTGTGGAGCGTATTCCGCAAGCGCACGTGCCACCACTGACGGATAGTGAATAAGCACACGCTCAATCGCATATGGCAGTGCCGGCACCTCCGTACCACTCACCCCTGGCGTTGCCGCAAGAATCTTTCGTGCACGCACCAACGCATACTGGAGATACGGTCCTGAGTCTCCCTCTAGTGAGAGTGACTTCTCCATGTCAAACACAATGTCTGAGCCGCTTGATTGTTTGAGGATGGCGTATTTGATTGCCGCAAGTGCAACCTGTCCTGCAATCTCCTTGTCCTCATTCTTTACGAGTGCCTGTTCCGTAACGGTATTAATAAGTGACTCAGCCGTTATCACATTCCCGGTGCGTGACGCCATCTTCCCTGTTGAGAGACGAAGGAATCCGTGTGGTATGTGTATGGTCTTCTGTGCGAGCTCCGGTCGCAAATCTTCCAGCGCCGCGAACATAACTTTGAAGTGACCTATTTGTTCGTTCGCGGTCAAGATAATAGAGAGGTCTGCAGGCCACGCTTCCTCTTTCACCTGTGCAAGACCAAGATCTTTTGTTTCGTACGTAGGGGTGCCCTTTGAAGTAACGAACACGAGCGTGTGCAGACCTTTCTTTTCACCTTGGTAAATAATTGCCCCTTCACTTTCATCAAATACTCCATTGGCAAGACCTTCTGTAACTAACGCCATACCCGGTGCGGCAGTCTCACTTTCAAAGAAATAGAAATCAAACTTCGTACCAAGCACACGGTACATCTCTTCAAACGCTGCGAGTGAAACTTTTCGGCCCTGCTCCCACAACCCCATGAGTGCAGCATCATCTTTGCGATACACTGCCTGATTAATAGCATCAATCTCTGCCTTCGCCGTTTCATCTGCTTCATATGCCGCAGCACCTTCTGCATATGCCTTCCCTATTTCTGCGGCAGTAGAGGGATTCGTGATGCCTGACTTTTGCATACCCCAGAGCGCTTTTGCCACATGAGGTCCCACATCCCCCTGGTAGTTAGCACGTGCAAGTGTTGCACCCGCATTCCCCACAAGACGTGAGACGCTCTCCCCAATCGTATTGCTCATCATGTGCCCGATGTGCATCTCCTTGAATGGATTCGGGTCCGTGTATTCCACCATCACCCGCGTTCCTGAGAGCGTGTTTGATTCTGTTTGCAAGGTCTGCACTGCTTCATGCACACACTCAGGCGAGAGTGTGATGTTCACAAACCCAGGGCCAGCGATTTCAATCTTTGCCGTGTCTCCCACTGCCGCAAAGGCACTCGCAAGCGCCGCAACAATATGTTCCGCCACTTCACGGGGGGTTTTCCCAAGACCCTTTGCCGCAACCAGTGCCGCATTTACTGCATAGTCACCATGTGCCATATCTGCCGGACGTTCAACGGCAAAGGAAACGTCACCTGCCCCAAGCTCGGCAAGCGCCTTCTGCACCACGTCTCGTATGCGTGACTCCATATATGGAGTGTATCAAAACACCCCTATTACGCGAATGACTCCGGAATCGGATGTGCGGCCGCAAGCTCTTTGGTACGTGCACGTACACGCTCAACCGTAGCGGTGTCTTTTGCACGCAATACCTCAATCATCAAGCGAGCCACCTCGGCACACTCCGCCTCTTTAAAGCCACGGGTAGTGAGTGCTGGAGTACCAAAGCGAATACCCGAAGGATCCATCGGCTTTCGTGTATCATCCGCAATCGCATTCTTGTTAAGCGTGATGCCCGCTTCGTCCAAAAGTTTTTCTGCTTCCCCACCTGAAATGCCATATGACGTCCACACATCTGCAAGTATCAAATGGTTATCAGTACCGCCAGTGATAAGACGGGCACCATCGGTGATAAACACATCGGCCATTGCTTTGGCGTTTTGAATAACCTGTGCCGCATATGTTTGGAATGACGGCTTGAGTGCTTCACCAAAGCACACTGCCTTTGCAGCAATCGTGTTCATCAAGGGACCGCCCTGCATACCCGGGAACACTGCCTTGTCTATCTTCTTGGCAATCTCTTCGTCTTCACGCGTGAGGATGAGGCCACCACGAGGACCACGCAGTGTTTTGTGAGTGGTGGTGGTAATAACATCAAATCCATAGTCAAAAGGATTCTTTGCTGCCTTGCCAGCAATGAGCCCTGCAATGTGCGCAACATCCATGACGACAAGTGCACCCACTTCCCGCCCGATAGAGACGAACTTCTCATAATCAAGCTCGCGTGGGTATGCGGAATATCCCGCGAGGAGAATCTTTGGCTTCTCGCGCTTGGCCACCTCGCGCATCTCGTCGTAGTCAATTTCACCTGTCTCTACATCCTTCATCTTGTAGCGCACAAAGTTAAATATCTTCGTGAGGTACGTAACTGGGTGCCCATGCGTGAGATGCCCACCATGCGAGAGATCCATGCCCAACACCGTGTCGCCTGGTGAAAGCAATGCAAAGTACATTGCCATGTTTGCCTGTGCACCTGCGTGTGTCTGCACGTTTGCAAACTTCGCACCAAACAATTGCTTTGCGCGCTCAATGGCAAGTGTTTCTACTTTGTCCGTAAATTCCTGACCACCGTAGTAGCGCTTGCCTGGATACCCTTCGGCATATTTGTTGGTGAGGGATGAAGAAAGCGCTTCACGTACTGCAAGCGACACATAGTTTTCAGAAGGTATAAGCTCAAGACCCTCTGCCTGTCGCGTATCCTCCCCGGTTATTGCGTCGTATATGTCTGTGTCTTGATCGCGAAGGAAGTCGTACATGGTGTGTGTATTGTAGCAAAAACCCGGCCTCTGGTGAGACCGGGTTCTGAGCACGAAGAGCACAAGGGTTACAACAGAGCCTCGATCAGGCTGTATGCCTTCTCGGTCACCTCCGCAGGACTGGGCTCCCCTGAAACGATGTGGCAGGGGGCTACCATGTTAGAAAACTCCTGCATTCCAGCACGCACCTGCGCATGGAATTCGGGATCCTTCAGGTCAAAGTGGTTGAGTTTCTCCTTCCGGCCCGCAAGGCGCACCCGTGCAGTTTCCGGCGACACATCCACCAACAAGTACATCGATGGACGTGCGATGAGCGCCCACGCTCGCTGAAGCGCAGTGAGCACTTCCTTGAGTTCGGGGTGTCCTTCGGCACGGATTTGGTACGCATGGGTGGAAGAGTCGTACCGATCGCAAATAACCACTTCCCCACGCGCGAGCGCAGGAGCGATTTCTGTGCGGAGATGATCAAACCTTCCTGCGCCCATCAGCATGAACACCGTGTCCGGCGTAAGAGTCTTCGCACGCACAGGATCGAGCACCATTTTCCGCAGCTCTTCGGCAAATACCGAGCCGCCTGGCTCACGAGTGAGCCGCACAGTACGACCGTGCCGTTCCTTAATGAGCTTGGCGAGGTTTTGGATCAGGGTACTTTTCCCTGATCCATCTACTCCGTCAACAACGATAAAGCGTCCTTCTTTTTCCATGGCGGTTCCTTTGTGTTCTGAGTGTAAGACCTACCTGGGCAAAACCCTAGCACTGCAAAGAAATATCTCCAATTATGCTGAGTGGTATAGTATCCCCAGAATTTGTTTGCCCCCTTACTACCAAACAAACCACCCTATGCAACCTCACCCAATGGAACTCGCGTATCTTTCCGCACTGAAAGACATCATGGATCACGGCATTGACCGCGCAGGGCGCAACGGCGACACTCGTGCCCTTTTTGCAATCCAGATACGTGGCAAGTTTGCTGACGGCTTCCCAGCACTCACCAGTAAAAAGCTGGCGTTCAAGGCAGTGAAGAGTGAGCTCTTGTGGTTTCTTGAAGGCTCTGGAGATGACAATCGTCTCAAGGAATTGAACGGCACCGACAAAACAATCTGGACCGCAAATGCCGAAGCTGACTACTGGAAGCAAAAAGCAAAATTCCCTGGTGACCTTGGTCGTATCTACGGCGTGCAGTGGCGGAAATGGCAAAAGCCCGACGGTACCACCATAGATCAGATTGCTCGTGTTGTAGACAAGATTAAGAATGACCCAAACGATAGACGCCTTATCGTGACTGCGTGGAATCCTGGTGAGATTGAGGACATGGCGCTTCCACCATGTCACATGATGTTCCAGTTCTTCGTGGCGGGCAACAAACTCTCGCTCCACATGGTGCAGCGCTCCTGCGATATGTTCCTCGGGGTGCCGTTCAACATCGCGTCGTATGCACTTCTACTGCAGATGGTGGCACAGGTAACGGGAAAGATTCCTGACGAGCTGGTACTGACTCTTAACGACGCACACATTTACCACAACCATTTTGATGCGGTACAGGAGCAGCTTGCAAGAAGCCCTCTTCCTGCCCCAACCCTCTGGCTCAATCCAGAGGTAAAGGACATCGACGGATTCACCATGGATGACATCAAGCTGGAAAACTATCAGTCGCACGAAACCATCAAGGCTGAAATGTCTGCATAGACAGGGCTTTTGTTTTTACGACACAGCAGGAGTAAGCTGTACCCATATGGCACTATCTGACAAACGCATTCTCGCAGCAATGAAACAGGGCGACATTGTTGTCTCCCCTTTTACCCAGTCACAGCTGGCCACCTCAAGCTACGACGTAACCCTCGGTGAGTATTTCTTCCGTGAACAACCACCTAAGTACAACCACTCGCTCTATAACATTTGGAGCAAGGCGCACACTGAACACGTGTGGGGTGCACACAACGTAGAGCGCGCTATTTCAGCAAAAGAAGCATTTAGTAAATACAACTTTGAGTGGGACGGCATTAGCCCAACTGACAAGATTATTATCCTTCGTCCAGGCGAAACGATTCTCGCACACACCAATGAATTCATTGGCGGCAAGAACCATATCACCACCATGATGAAGGCGCGCTCTTCTATGGGACGTAACTTCATTGAGGTGTGTAAGTGTGCGGGCTGGGGTGACGTGGGGTACGTAAACCGCTGGACAATGGAGATTACCAACAACTCCAAGAACTACATCATCCCTCTTGTAGTGGGTCGCCGCATCGCACAGATTGTCTTCTTTGAGACGGGTGACATTCTTGAACGCGACTATACCGTCGCTGGTAAATACGCGAGCTCTACTGATATCAAGAAACTAAAGAAAGAATGGAATCCTCACATGATGCTGCCGAAGCTTTGGAATGATCGGGACATCAAAAAGAAATAGTAGACAAATGGTGACACAGGTGCCACACTCGCACAGGAACAACCAACCTAGGAGACTCATCCCATGTTAGGAAAAGATCTAAACATCAGCATGATTGCGGCACTGGGAAGCAGGACCAGAGCCATCGGCAACGGCCCAAAACTGCTTTGGGAAATTCAGGAGGACTTGAAGCGTTTCAGCAAGATAACACGTGGCCACCCCGTCATTATGGGGCGCAAAACGTGGGACTCCTTGCCAGAAGAGTTCAAGCCACTTCCCAAACGCACCAACATTGTGGTGAGCCGCAGAGGACAGGGCCTGGAAGTGCCTGGCATGTCCGTCGTACCAAGTGTCGAGAGTGCTCTTTCACTCGCGGCGCAGTCTCCGGGAAGCGAGGAGATTTTCATCATCGGTGGAGGTGAGATTTACAAAGCTGCACTGCATCTCACCCATCGCGCGTACCTCACCTTGGTGGACGACGAACCCGAAGCCGATGTGTTCTTCCCAGAATATGAAGAGACATTCCCAAGGGAAACGTTCCGTGAGGAACACACCATTCCAGGGGAATTCACCTACCGTTTCGTGATCCGAGAACGGTGAACGAAACGAAAAACCCCGCGCTTTTCAGCGCGGGGTTTTTGCTTTTGTAAAATACTTACTTAACGTCGATGCCCATTGAGCGAGCGGTTCCCTCTACGAGACGGTGCGCTGCTTCAGAAGAACCTGCATTGAGGTCAACCATCTTGCGGTCGGCAATCTCTTTAACCTGGGTCTTGGTGAGCGTACCTCCCTTCTGGGTTCCTGCCTTGCTGGAGCCTTTTTCAATGCCGAGCGCCTTGAGGATAAGACGAGACATTGGCGGCTGCTTCATCACGAATGAGAAGGTGCGGTCATCGTATACCGAGAGGTCTACTGGGATGATGTCTCCCATCTTGTCGCGGGTCTTTTCGTTAAATTCATTAACGAACTGGCCAATGTTAATACCCGCAGGGCCGAGCACAGTACCTACCGGCGGCGCAGGGGTTGCCTTGCCAGCTGGAAGTTGCAGTTTGATGAGTTTTACGACTTGAGCCATATATCAGAATGTTGTTTCGCTACTGTACGCTAGAGTTTGCGAACCTGCAAGAAATCGAGTTCCACAGGGGTCTCGCGACCGAACATGGCAACCATAACTTTGACCTTGCCACGGGACTCATCAATCTCACCCACTTTGCCTTCCAAGTCCTTAAATGGACCGTCAGCAATGACTACCGGATCGTCCTTCATAAGGTCGATAGAGTGCTTCGGCGCCTCAGCATTCATGCGCTTGAGCAACATATCCATCTCAGCCGCATCCATAGGCACTGGTGTGGTACCGCTACCGACGAAACCAGTAACGCGAGGGGTGTTACGCACCACAAACCAGGAATCCTCATCAACCACCATACGTACGAGCACGTACCCTGGGTAAATCTTGTCCTCTTCAACAAGACGCTTCGTTCCCTTCACACGAATACGCTTCTCGGTAGGAACGATAACCTCAAAAATCTTCCCTTCCATGCCAAGGGATTCAATGCGCTGCTTAAGATTGCGTTCTACCGCATTCTCGTACCCTGCATAGGTGTGAATAGCGTACCAATTTGGCTCTTTTGAAGCCGCATCACTTGAAAACTGAGGTGCTGAAGTAGTTTCCATATGCTTAGAAGCCAATGAGTCGAGCCACGATACGGCCGAATCCGAAATCGAGGCCGGTAGTAATAAGTGCCATCACGATAGAGATGACAACGATAACGCCCACGTGCTGCAAGGTCGTGCGGCGTGATGGCCAAACGACATGCTGCATTTCTGCGCGCACATTGCGAAGGTATGAGAAGAGAGACATGATGGTGGTTTTAAAAAAGCCCCGAGGGGCTCTTTAATAGACGTATAGTAGTACGAAACTGTGGACACGTCAATCCACTGTTTTACCCTTATTCCTGTGGCTTAGGAGCTACGCGAAACTGCTTGGTAGTGGTTCCTGAGCGCTCCATGCGAGGTGCCATAAGCGCACGCTCAAGACCAGGACGTGCCGCCTCTGGCGCGTCCTGGAGACGTTCTTTGAGCATCTCAGTACGGTGTTCAAGACGGTCTTTGGGTGTACTAGTTCCCTGCTCCATGCGCTGTTCAAATCGATCACGACGCTTTTCAATCTGCGCCTCTATCTTTGCTGCAGCTTCTGGGTTCTTTTCACGAAGCGCATCTAGGTGCTCTTTGAGCTTTGCTTCCTGTGCCGCAATACGTACCTTCATCTTTTCAGCAAGATCGGTCTTCCCTTCTGCCATGAGCGCAGTGAGCTCTGCCTTTCGTTCTTCGGTAAACGCAGCTTCGCGCTCAGCACGCTTTTCTTTGTTAAAGGTAAGGGCGAGTTCTGCGCGCTCTGTTAGTGTCTTGAGGAAGTAGAAAGGATTTCCCGGCAGCAGCTTTGGCGCCCGTACTGTACTAGTGGCAGCAACCTCTTCAGAAGAGGAGGCGTCCTGCGCATACGAAACTGAAGGAATAATAAAGGTAACCGCGATAAGAGGAATAAGAAGGTATTTCATACCTTCTAGTATACAAACACAGCACCCCTATTACAGGGGTGCTGTGTATAGCGCACAAATCCCTCTCCCTACTTAATTTCGTAGGTAACTGACACTGATACTGGGTATTCGTTCTCACCCGTTGGGAGACTTGGCGCAGCAGCGCGCATATCACCACCCATAGGGGCAGCTGCGGATACCATTGCCTTGTCATACATTGGGTATGCGTAGCTGTTTTCGTAGAAACTCACCACCTTGCCAAGACGTACTTTGAGATCCTTGCTCATAGACACTGCCTTTGCACGTGCATCAGCAATGGCCTTTTCACGAGCTTCGGCACGAATAACCTCAAGATCATCAATGCCGAAGTTTGGACCAGAGATGTTCTGGACGTTCTGTGAACCAAGACCCTGGAGCACATCCCCCGCCTTTGCCGTATCGCGCACTTTTACTTCAATAGACTGTGAGACCTCGTAGCCGACGAGCTTTGCGGTACCACAGTTACCAAAGGCACAGGTTGGGTATTCGTACTTTGGATATACCGTGTACGAAGTTGTCTTTACATCCTTATCCTCAATTCCCTGCTCCTGCACGTATGCAAGCGCCTTGTTTACACGCTCCGTTGCCTTGCCTTGCGCATCAGCGACAGTCGCCGCACTTTCAGTTACTGAGAAAGAAATACGGGCAATGTTTGGCATCGCCGTTACCTTGCCAGTACCTTCAATGGTCACTGTACGCTGTATTGGAAACTCTTCGTTATCAAGCTTCTGCAAGCCGCCAGCAAATGCGGTTGCAAGAAAGAGCGCCAAGAATGCGAGTGCAGCAAATACCGCAGCACGAATGCCCTTATCGCTCGTTATGTACTGAATGAATTGATTGTTCATAGGTAAACGTAATAAGTACTATGCACGTAGTATAGCAAACACCCACTAATGGCGTCCCCTCATACTAAGTGGTAGCCTTTCTCCATGACATCATTCGTCTTCGCGTTCATTGCCACACTGGGCGTCAGCCTTATTTCTCTTGTGGGCCTGTTTACCCTCTCCATAACAGAAGCACGCTTGCGGCGCATTCTGTTTGTATTTGTTGCACTTGCCGCAGGCGCACTGCTTGGCGATGCCTTTATACACCTTATTCCAGAATCATTTGAAGCGGGTGATCCGCATGCGGTTTCTTTTGCAGTGCTTGCGGGCGTACTGTTATTCTTCTTGCTTGAAAAGGCACTGCGCTGGCACCACTCCCATGGGGAAGAGGAGTTCTCAGCAGATCACGCACATATACATCCTGTTGGCCGCTTGGTGCTTGTGTCTGACTCCGTACATAACTTTGTAGACGGTCTTGCGATTGGTGCAGCGTTTATCGTCTCTCCCGCTCTCGGTATTGCCACAACCATTGCCATTGCGCTCCATGAAATACCGCAAGAAATTGGTGACTTTGCGCTTCTCCTTCATGCTGGCTATTCGCGTACCCGTGCACTGCTGGTAAATCTATTTTCTGGATTGGTAGCGGTACTGGGCACCTTAGTTGCTTTTTGGGCAGGTGACATTACACAAAACGCGGTGCCGCTTATCGGTGGTTTTTCTGCAGGCATGTTCATATACATCGCTGCCGCAGATCTTGTGCCAGAAATTCACACCACCACTGGCATCAAGCGCTCACTTATTCAGCTACTTGCAATTGCCCTTGGACTTCTCGCAATGTTTGCACTCCTCGGGAGCGAGCACTAGCTAGGGCGCAATCTGTGCGTGTAGCAACATTTCACGAAGTGCGTGCTGCGTAGGAAGCG
>JAHFMT010000013.1:4429-14598 GCA_023267735.1 Candidatus Kaiserbacteria bacterium | reverse complement strand
CAATACCCATCAGTGCGGCGCGTACGGCAGAAATAACAAACCCCGTCATCGCAACGAACAGCACAATGCCCGTGCTGCTTATGAGAAAAGAAAGACTCTTTCTTCTGGGTATACACGCAGCACACAGTGCCTGCAGTGCTACCGCAATAATCGTGATGTGTCCCCCAGAAAGTGCCGTGACGTGCAGAGTACCGCTTGCTGAGAGTTCTTTGGTAAACGCAGGGGAGAGGGCATCACGATCTCCGAGTAAAATGGCGGCCATGAGTGCATAGGCGTCATGGGTGAAGAGTTCGGCAAGTGTTTTGCGCATGTGCTCACGAACTTCAAAAAGAGCTGCGAGGGTGCGGCTCCCACTCTCTCCGGTATAGGTGATGGTGGGAGAGAAGATACTTCCGGCAATGTGATTGGCAGCAAGATATTTCCCGAAGGAGTCAGGTGGTGGCAACACGAGTGTTCCGGCAATACGTATCATGGCGCCATAGGTGAGGTGGGGGAATCCGTTGGTGTAGATGAGGACGTGTTCACCTCCGGTAAGGGTTACGTATGCAGACTGACCAGTGTCACGTACGCGCGGTACCCGCGATACGGTTCCCTCAAATATTGTCTCTGTTTCAAGGTGCCGTTGCTCTTGTCGGTACTGATAGTCATCGATGGTGAAATAGAGTGAGCCGAGTAATGCACCTGTGGTGCACAGGAGACACATAACCACACGTGTGCGCATCACGATACACACCAGACTTCCTGCTATCAGGATGTGAAGTGGTGATACTGAAATAGACGGCAATGCCGTTCCGGTAATGAAACCAAGGACACTCCAGAATAATCCGTCACGAGCAGTCATGCGCTGCATCGTATAGGGGTAAGTATCAAGAAATAGATAAGTGTGTGTACAACCTACTGTATCCCTCTGGCACTACTGTCTATACTCCATGCATGACCTATCTACATCGTGTCCGCATCATGTTTCTTTTGTATAGAAAGCGTATTGGCATCATTGGTGTCTGTCTGCTTGTCGCCCTTATGTGCTTTGTATGGGGATATACGCTCGGCACGCAGGGGGTACGAACGCCTATTATCATTGAAATGAAAGGGCAACATATGGTGCAGTAGGTGTTTGTGTTGTTGGCAGGTACTATGTGTCCATCATGACCCAGGCTGAAGCACTTTCCATACTGCAAACAGGTGCCAATGTCTTTCTTACCGGAGAGCCAGGCAGCGGCAAGACGCACACTATTAACCAGTATGTATCGTGGTTGCGCGAGCGAGGGGTAGAGCCAGCTATTACTGCATCAACCGGTATTGCAGCAACGCACATAGGGGGCAGTACTATTCATGCGTGGAGTGGTATAGGTGTCTCTCGTGGACTGTCTGATGCTGACATTGATGCGGTAACGCAAAAGGAACACATTGTACGACGCGTTGCAAAGACGCACGTACTTATCATTGATGAGATATCAATGCTTGATGCGCTCACGCTTGGTGATGTTGATGCGGTGCTGAAGGCAATACGTCATTCCTCACAACCCTTTGGGGGCATGCAGGTGGTATTTGTGGGGGACTTCTTTCAGTTGCCTCCTGTGGCAGAACGAGCAGCACCGGTGTTGCAAGAAGAAATTGTCTTTGATGAAGAATACAGCCGTCCATGCTTTGCCTTTCAGTCTCCTGCATGGAAAGCAGCCAACCCACTCGTGTGCTACTTGTCTGAGCAGCACCGTACCGAAGATCCTCGCTTCCTTGAGATACTTTCTGCACTGCGCCGTGGTTCTCTTACCAGTGCACACCGAACTACACTCGCATCTCGTCATCTAGAGCCGGACACTGATTTTGTGACACGGCTGTATTCGCATAACGCAGCGGTTGATCGGATAAACCTCACCGAGCTGGGGAAACTTGCGACCAAGGAGCATCGGTTTGTCATGACTGAAAAAGGACCAGAGCGAATGGTGGAGGGGTTGAAAAAGCACTGTCTCTCTCCCGAAGTCCTCACGCTCAAAGAAGGTGCCCGCGTGATGTTTACCAAGAACAGTTTTGAGCAGGGGTTCGTAAACGGTACGCTCGGCACCGTAGTTGATTTCTCAAAGAATGGTGAGCCGGTGATACGTACGCGTGCTGGGAAAGAGATACCAGTGGGTCGCATGGAGTGGCACATCATCAATGACGGCAAACCAGTGGCAACCATCTCGCAGATACCGCTGCGTCTTGCGTGGGCTATTACGGTACACAAAAGTCAAGGTATGTCGCTTGATGCTGCATGCATGGATCTCTCACAGGCGTTTGAATACGGACAAGGATACGTAGCACTGTCCCGGGTGCGCACCCTTGATGGGTTGTTCTTGCTGGGCATTAACGAGCGGGCACTTGAGGTGCATCCTGATATTGCAGAAGAAGATGGGACGTTTAGAAGCCTTTCTGATGCGGCTGAAGAAACATTTGCACGTATGGAAACGCAAGAGCGGAAGGAGCTCTCTGAGCGGTTTGTAAAAGCAGTGGGCGGTACGCTTGTTAAGAAGGTGCCTGCACGCAAAGCTATTTCTTTGCGACGTCGATACTAAAGAGTTTCTTTGCAACAAAGAATACGACCGTAGCAAGGATAAGGAAGTTGATGAGTTCTGCAAGGAAAGCGCCGTAGGCGATATGTACTGCGCCAATAGACAGTACCGCTTCCTGCCAGGCACCAGAAGAAAGTAGTGGTGCTGCAAGGGGCATGATGATGTCTTTCACGAGTGAGTTGATGAGGCCGGTGGAGGCAGTACACATGACAAAACCTACTGCAAGGGCAATCACATTGAACTCCTTTAGGAACTGGACGAATTCAGAAACCATATACGACGTATCGTACCACGTTTTCATATGGGCAGAGGTGTCGTATGATGGCGGAACTATGTCTGCCAACATCCGCAAAGAACATCCGGGACTTACGGTGCGCCGTGGCCTCTCGGGGCTTGGTATTGTTGCTACTAAACCAATCAAGCGTGGCGCGTTTGTCATTGAGTACTGGGGGGATGTGGTGTCCGAAGAGGAATCAAATCGTCGTGGTGGCAAGTATCTGTTTACCGTTGAACGTGGAAAGGTGATTGATGGCAAGACACGAAAGAATACCGCACGGTACCTGAATCATTCATGTCGCCCGAACTGTGAGGCAGAGATGGATGATACGCGAGTGTATATACGTGCCAAGCGTGCCATTGTTCCTGGTGAAGAACTTACCTATCACTATGGCAAGGAGTACTGGTTGGATCATTGCCAGCCGTGTCGGTGCGGAAATTGTGCTTTAAAGAAAGCAGCAAAGAAAAAGGCTTAAGTGCGCGGATTATTCTTCTGCCATTCCAGCAGTTTGCCTGCCGTAAGTTCTATGGGGTCAGCCTTGCGGAGCTTGCGACGGTTCTCCTTTGGAATCATGTCAACGTGCGGCGCGTCATTCACTGCGTCTACGAGATGAAAGAGCTCTTCCTCAGTAGTTACCCAGCCCTTTCCAAACCGAGAAAGATTTACGGGTGCAGAATATGACCGCAGCGTCTTGGTACCGTCTTCAAACATATAGTATTCGTGGAAATGTGACATGGCGAGCTCGCGAGGTGTTTTGTATACCGGATCACGAAACCGCAGTATGGCGTGATTCGTCTTACTTATCGCTCCCCAGTATCCGTTTGTTTTGTAGAGTGCTACGAAGTGATCTTGATCCTTAGGTGCGGTACAGAAGCCCATGATGAGTGGTTTGTGGCCGTGATACCACAGCACGGCCGCTGCAAAGAGTGCACCTTCCACGCAGTGTGCTTTCTGGTCACGCAGTACCCGCCTCGGGGAGCGCCACGTATCAATGCCATCGTGCTCATAGTTAAAGGGAACGGTGTTGAGGAAGTCCTGTATTTTGGCGGGGGTAGAGAGGGACTTGAAGAGTCGCTCCTCATTAGGGGTCAGCGTGAACATGGGTATATGGTAGCGCATTTGTGGTATCGTATGTCTATATGAATGAATCATTTCCATCTTCTGCAGTGAGCTTGCCAGATGTCCTTAACCGCCTAATCGCTATTGAGCAGGGTGCCACTGTTGAGCCAAGCAAGATTGAGAGCATACGTACCCGGTTGAACGAAGGTGTCATTACGCCCCAAGAAGCATTAGACGAGGCTGAGGTGCTTGCGGAGGGGAACTAGTGAAAACAAAAACACCGCCACACTATAGTGGCGGTGTTTTTATATAAACCCTTATGCGCTCTTTACGAGAAGACCACGATACACTGCACGGTTCTTCCACAAGAAGAAGAGGTTAATGAGTGCCAATAGGTTTGCCATGATTGCGCCTGCGGTGAAGAGGCCGTCATCAAGTATCAGGTGGAACCCTACAATGTTGACCGTGATAGGGAGGAGGAGTAGGGCCGCTGCTGCCATGCGGTTAGTGAGGGTAAGTGCGGCCGCAATGGCAAACACCACAGACATAATCTGAGTGATGTACCCAGTATGCATAAGCACGTTGATGAACGTAAACGCTTCAGGGGTGTTGTACATCTCAGGCGTTGGTTCTGGGAAGATACCAAATGAGCCGAGGATGGGACTAACAAGCAGAAGGATAAGTACGATGCGGAGGATCCAGGTAAATACTTTCACGTTACAAATGTTATTGAATAAGTGTGTGTAGTATATCAGTGTCTACCGGCGTAGATTATTTGTTAGAAGGGTGTTCAACGGTCCACTCAATACCGTACTTATCTCTGAACATGCCAAAGTACGTACCCCAGGGGCCTGCGTCCATTGGTACTTCTACCTCTCCTCCGGCAGAGAGACCAGCGAATATACGCTCAGCCTCTTCTTTGGTTTCTGCGGTGATTGCAATCTTGCTGCGGTTCTCACGCTCATTCACGGTACCCATAAACGAGGGAACGTCGTTACCTATTAATACACTGCCGTTGCTGATAGGGAGGGTGATGCGCATGATTTTCTCTGCGTCTGCTGTTGGTGCATCAGCACCTACGATTTCTTTGAAACGAATAATGTTTGTATACTCGCCACCAAATACTGACTTGTAAAAGGCGAATGCTTCTTCCGCATTACCGTTGAAGTTGATCCAAGGATGTATGGTTGTCATGTCGGTTATTCTAGCAGGAGCCGGTGCTGTATATAAATGAAAACCGCCCACATGAAGCGAACGGCTTCCTGTGGGCGGTTGGTGCTAGAAGCATTTCCGTTTCGGAGCTGGAATCGCCCACAGCATCAGGAAGAACCCGATGATGGAGGGAAGCTCAAGCTTCAAGAACGGATAGCTGCAAAAAGCTGTCGCACCGAGAAGAAATAACAGACGCTTCATCAGATCCTCCGTGTTTCTGGAAAAATGATCTTTGGTGGGTTCAAGACGTTTGGGTCATAGAAAATACTGCGGTTCCTTTTGTGGAAACTTTTCCTTGCACGCTTCGCAGTTTGGATGACTGAAGTGCCCACAATTTCTTCCATGGGGACACTTGTGGTTGCCTGCGACGGCAAGAGCGGGTGAGTGTCTTGCGACGCTCCGACCGCAGTGCTCGCACTGGACAGGCGGTCTTTTTGCGGCCATGAAAGGCTCCTTAGCTTGGCAAGAGAACATTCTCACGCTGACGACACTCTGCTCCTTTTTATATAAAAGTCAATTTTTTGCTGACTAGAAGATGTGCGAACCTGTTGTGTATAAAACAGAAACCGCCCAACAAGAAGCCAGACGGTTTCTTGGGCGGATGCAGTGCCTACCGACGCTGCTCATGTGCGAATCTTTGTGATGTGAACTTTGTTGTCCCGAATCTCGATTTTGACCGTGTGATGTTGTCGTCCGTCATCGAAATCAGATCCTCTGATCTCAATTTCTGAGACTCTAGTCTCACTCAGCACCTCCTTGAGTGTTTTTTCTAAGATGCGGGTAACATTTTGTGAGTCACTCCACCAGTAAGCTCCCTTGAAAGGTACTTCCCGTTTTTCTGTAGCCACGTCCTTCTCCTCGTGTTGGTGTTGGAACATTTTTGGCGGAGCCAAAATTCACACTAAATCTATAATGTTGTTTTTTACAAAAAAGTCAAGTTTAGCTCCGCGGGTAGGATTCGAACCTACGACCAATCGATTAACAGTCGATCGCTCTACCACTGAGCTACCGCGGAATGTGATAAACACGCCCATATGGGCGTGCCGGCATTGTAGCCGAAAAGTACCACCTACGCCAGAGTTTTCCCTGCACATACGCGGTACACTATAGGTATTGGCAGATAACCCTCAGGCATATGAACATCACCATCAAAGCTACTGGGTGCGAATTATCAGAAGCAACTCGTGAGTTTGTAGAAGGGAAACTGGGTGCGCTCCGCAAACACACAGGTGCGCATGCAGATACCGCACTGCTTGCTTGTGAGGTTGAGGAGTCTATCGGGGTCGTGCGTGCCGGTGCCAGGTACCGTGCAGGCGCCACGCTTTCTGTAGATGGCAGGATATTTCGTGGCGAAGCGGTATCTGAAACACTTGAAGGGGCGGTTGATCTGGTACGAGATGAGCTCATACGTGAAGTGGCAAAAGTACGCGGTAAACAAAGGAGTCTTTTGAAGCGGGGCGGGGCAAGAATCAAGCGTCTTTTCTGGGGAAATAGGGGGTAGTTGACGTTTTGCCATGGTACTGGTATAAATTAGACCACACATATGGCAACAAAAACGGCAGCAAAGACCCGCCCTGCAAAAAGCGCACCTGCGTTCTCTTTTGACAGTGCTGCACTCGTAAAGAAGCTGCTTGCTGCTGCTCCTGAGCGCTCCCGTGAAGTGCTCGTTTCTCGCTTTGGCCTTGGCACCTCTGCTGACCAGGAAACCCTTGAAGAGATTGGTAAGCGCCGTGGTATTACCCGGGAGCGCGTGCGCCAGATTGAGGCAGCTGGTCTTGAGGCGGTTCGCAACAGCAAGACCTTTACTGAGTCTGAGGCAGCCTTTGCTGAGCTCTCTGCCTACATGCACTCGTTGGGCGGCATCATCCCTGAGGACGAACTTCTCGGTGGTTTGGCTGCTGATGAGAAGGCACGCAACCGTTTCCGCTTCCTGTTGGTACTGGGCAGCTCCTTCTTCCGTGAGCGCGAAACCGATGATTTCTATGCACGTTGGCACGTAGATAAGACAACGGCAGGGCACGTGCATGATGCACTTGCTCGCCTCTACTCGTCACTTGAGGACACGAGCGTGCTCCCTGAAGGTGAGCTCATGAACCGTTTCCTTGAGGAACTTAAGGACGTAAACAGCGCGTATCAGACTGAGGCGATCCTCAAGCGCTGGCTCTCTCTTTCCAAGACCATCTCCTGCAACCCGCTTTCTGAGTGGGGTCGTGCAACCTGCCCAGCTATCCGTATTAAGGGTATTCGTGACTACGCATACTTGGTTATCAAGCGTGCGGGCAAGCCAATGCACTTCTCAGAAGTGACCAAGGTTATTGGTGACATGTTCTCCAAGAAGGCACATGTAGCCACTACCCACAACGAACTTATCAAGGATAATCGCTTTGTATTGGTTGGTCGTGGTCTCTACGCCCTTGCAGAATGGGGATACAAGCCAGGGGTGGTCCGTGACGTGGTACGTGAGGTATTGAAAAAGCAGGGTCCCTTGACGAAGGAACAGGTTATGGTGGAAGTAAAGAAAATCCGCTACGTGAAGGACAACACTATCCTTGTGAACCTCAACGATCGCCGCTACTTCAAGCGTCAAAAGGACGGGAAGTATATTGCGGCTTAGTTGACGGGTTTTTCAGACTTTGCTAGGATACCGTGGTACCAATGACAGAGGAGCAAAAAGGAGGAGCAACCGGCATCGTTGAAGAGGTACTCCCCAATTCGTTATTTCGCGTGCGCCTCGAGAACGGCGAGCTTGTGCTTGCCTATCTCGCTGGCAAAATGCGTTTGCACCGTATTCGTGTATTGGTGGGGGACAAAACTGAGCTCGTGCTAGACCCGTATGGGGGACGCGCTCGCATTACTCGGCGTTTGAGTTAATTACTGATTGAGTTACGACCTGATATGAAAGTTCGCGCTTCTATCAAAAAGCAGCAACCAGGAGATTTGATCATCCGCCGACGCGGTCGCCTTTACCGTATCAATAAGAAGAACCCTCGCCGCAAAGCTCGTCAAGGTTAATTATTTTCGTACAACACTATTACTATGCGTATCGCCGGCGTCACACTTCCTGATAACAAACAACTCGCATATTCATTGCCGATTCTTTTCGGTATTGGCTACACGCGTGCCAAGGATATTTTGACTGAGGCAGGTATTCCGTTTGACAAGAAGGGTAAGGATCTTACCGCTGATGAGGAACAGAAGGTTCGCTCTCTCGCTGAGGCATACACCATTGAAGGTGAGCTTCGCCGTGAGATTGGCCAGAACATTAAGCGCCTTAAGGATATCCGCAGCTACCGCGGTACCCGCCATGAGCGCCACTTGCCAATGACTAAGCGCACGAAGACCAACTCTCGTACGGTTCGTGGCAACGTGCGTAAGACCATGGGTTCAGGTCGCCGTACGCTTGAAAAGACATAATTTATATGGGAAAGAAACGCATCATTAAAAAATCGGGCAAGGGATTTGATCAGGGACGCAAAGAGCGTGCTCTTAGCAAGTCTGCAAAGAAGCGTCTTGAACGCGGCATTCTCTTCGTGGAAGCAACTTTCAACAACACGAAGGCTGTCTTTACCGATGAAAAGGGTAACGTGGCTATGTCTTCTTCAGCGGGTGCGCTTGGGTTCTCCGGTGCTCGTAAGTCAACACCATTTGCTGCTACCAAGGTAGGTGAGCTTCTCGGTGAGAAGGCACTCCTTATTGGTGTGAAGGAAGCATCCGTAATTATTCGTGGTGTTGGTGCAGGTCGTGAAGCAGTGCTTCGCGCTTTCTCCGGCAAGGGTATCCAGATCAAGCGTGTGAAGGATGCAACCCCGGTGCCACACAATGGACCACGTCCCCCTAAGCCTCGTCGCGTATAACCTTCTATGAAAACTGGACCAAAATATAAAGTAGCTCGCCGCCTCGGTGCCAACATCTTTGAGAAGACGCAGACCCAAAAGTTTGCGCTCTCTGCAGAACGCCGTGAAAAGAAGGGACGTGGTCGCGCACCAAGCGAATTCGGTAAGCAGTTGCTTGAAAAGCAGAAGGTACGTATCTCCTACGGCCTTTCTGAGAAGCAGTTTGCTAACTACGTAAAGGAAGCAATGATGACGAAGGGTGCCTCTCCTGCAGAGACACTCCACCGCTTGCTTGAGCTTCGTCTTGATAACGTTATCTACCGCATGGGTCTTGCAAAGACCCGCCGTGCTGCACGCCAGATGGTGTCCCATGGTCACGTGACGGTAGATGGCGTGAAGACCACGATTCCATCTCGTCGCGTGTACCTTGGCGACCGCATTGCGGTACGTGAAGGTAGCCGTTCTTCCGCGATGTACGCTGGCTTCGCTGAGCGCTTCATGGAGAACACACTTCCATCCTGGCTTTCTTGGAATCCCAAGGCCATGGAGGGTGGTGTGGCAGTGATGCCTACTGCAGAGAGCGCAAGCCCTGCAGGTGATCTCGCCATGGTGCTTTCGTTCTACAGTCGTTAATTTTTATTCACGGTAATTTTGATTGAGTTATGGAATACCACATTACGCTCCCGTCTAAGCCTCGCGCTGTAAAAGAAAGCACCACTGAAGGTGTATACGAAATTGATGCGCTTTATCCAGGGTACGGACACACGCTTGGCAACAGCCTTCGTCGCATTATTCTTTCCTCACTTCCAGGTGCGGCTATTACTCGTGTAAAGATTGAAGACGTACCACACGAGTTCGCTACTATTGAAGGAGTACGTGAGTCTGTTATGGAAGTGCTCCTTAACCTCCGTCGTGTACACTTTAGTCTTCATGGTGATGAGCCACAGACTATTACGCTTTCTGCAAAGGGCACTAAGACCCTTACGGCCGGTGATTTCAAACTCCCAAGCCAGGTTTCAGTGATGAACCCAGACCAGCATATTGCTGATCTTTCTGGCAAGGCAGTACTTGAGCTTGAAGCTACTATTGAACGTGGTCTTGGCTACGTACCTCGTGAAGTGCTTACCAAGGAGAAGGTTGATATCGGTACTATTGCACTGGATGCAACCTTCACCCCTATTCGCCGTGTGAACTACGAAGTAGAGAACATGCGCGTTGGCGATCGTACTGATTTTAACC
>JAHFMT010000013.1:0-4419 GCA_023267735.1 Candidatus Kaiserbacteria bacterium | reverse complement strand
CCGTTACTCCTCGTGAAGCACTTGAGCGTTCTATCGAGCTCATGATTCACCAGCTCTCTGCAGTAGTTGGTTTCCAGGAGGAAAGCCGCGGTGCTTCTTCTGAAGCTGCTGCTTCTGAAAAGGATGTCGCAAAGGTAAAGGTAGAAGACATGGGTCTTTCTGCTCGCGTTACCTCTGCATTGGTAGAGGCAGGTATTAAGACGGCAGCTGGTCTTGCACGCAAGAGCGCCGCTTCTCTTAACGAGATTGACGGCATTGGCGACAAGGCAGTGACTGAGATTACCGAAGCACTTGCAATCTACGGCCTCTCCCTCAAGGGTGAATAATAAGTACTAATTACTACTCGTATGCGTCACAAGAAAACAGGCCGTGCGTTCTCTCGTCCAAGCAATCAGCGTACTGCGCTGATGCGCTCGCTGGCACGCTCGCTTGTCATTCATGAGCGCATTTCAACTACCGAGGCTAAGGCCAAGGAGTTGCGTCCATTCGTTGAGAAGCTCGTTACTCGTAGCCGTACTGACAGCGTTGCAAACCGCCGTCTCATCATGTCTCGTGTACCTGATGAGGATGTAGTGAAGAAGCTCTTCACGGTTATTGGTCCTCGTTACAAGGAGCGTGCGGGTGGGTACCTTCGTGTTGTAAAGCGTACGGCGCGTGGTGTCTCTGATGCACGTAAACTTGCGTATATCGCATTTGTGTAGTTAGGTATGACCACGACTATGAAGCCAACCACCTATACCATCGACGCTACCGGCCGCACCCTTGGCCGTGTTGCAAGCGAAGCGGCATCCGCATTGCTTGGAAAGAAGAGCGTGCACTTCATGAAGAACGAGATACTTCCCGTATCCGTTGTGGTGGAGAATGTTGAGAAGCTCTCTATTCCAGAGCGCCGTCTTGGCGAGAAGACCTACCGACACTTCACTGGTCACGTAGGTGGTCTCCGCGAGATAACGCTTCCAGAGATGATTGCAAAGAAGGGCATTGCCTACGTCTTTAAGCAGACGGTAGATGGCATGATTCCACGCAACAAGCTCCGCAATGGACGCATGAAGAATCTTGTTATCAAGGGCTAGTATATTTTTATATGACGAAGGACATCATCACTGCAGTAGGGCGCCGCAAAACCGCTTCCGCAAGCGTCCGCATGACGCCAGCTAAGGCAAATGCAGTAACCGTAAATGGTAAGGACTTGCTCGCATACTTCAAGACAGCTGAGCGCGTACGTACCGTACACCAGGCATTTGAGGTAGCTGAGGAAGCACCAACCTATAGCATCACCGTACACGCGCTTGGTGGTGGTCTTGCTGCCCAGGCAGAGGCACTTCGCCACGCTATCTCTCGTGGCATCATCAAGGCATCTCCTGAACTGCGTGGTGTCTTTAAGAAGGCAGGTCTCTTGACCCGTGATCCACGTGCTAAGGAACGTAAGAAGCCAGGTCTGAAGAAGGCCCGCAAGGCTTCACAGTGGAGTAAGCGCTAAACAATACGAACAAACGCCCCAAAACGGGGCGTTTTTTTAGTAACCACTGAACTTGACTCTTTTAAGCAAGAGTGCATAATTGTATTTGTATGAGAAATGTATTTGGTTATCGCAAGCATGAAGTGGCGGGAGATATTACTCTCGTTGCTTTTTCTTGCGCATAGCCGAAGCTTTTCTTACCCTCCACGTTACAAAGAAAATCCCCGGCTCTGCGGAAGCCGGGGATTCCCGTTTTCTAGGGCAGAGCATGTACCTTGGCAAGGAGTAATGACATGCAGCACATAATTGCGTATGAGGGCTTGGTGAACGTCTCGCTTGGCCTCATGCAGGAGGAGTACATCCCGACATATCTTCCGTGGATTAACAGGCGTATCGGTATCGATGGCACACTACAGCGTCCGCCGTACTCACTGGCAAGTGGTATAGAGTGGGTGCGCGGCCTTGATGCGCAGAAGGGCAAGAATGAAGTTTTTGCCATTCTGTTACATCGTGGCACAGGTAAGAGACGTTCGTATCAATATATCGGGCACACTGGCATGCACGGTATCAACTGGCAACATGGATTTGCCACGACAGGTTCGATTATTGATCCGGATAACGGACAGGGACGTGGGTATGGTACGGAAGCAAAACTGCTGCTGCAGTACCATGCATTTATGGTTCTTGGTCTACGCAAGCTCACCTCAACGGTGAAGGTGTTCAATGGCGGCAGCCTCGGGCACTTGCTTAAGTGTGGGTATCGTATCGTTGGGAGGCACAAAAAGCATCACTTTCACGAAGGTCGTTTTGTTGACGAGGTATTTTTAGAAGTGTTTCGTGATGAGTGGTGGCCAATCTGGGAGCGATACCAAAAGCGAAAGACTCTTCCGAAACTTAGCAAGACGGAACGTGCTCTCGTGTTTCAACTCGTTGCTTCTTAGCGATGTTGAAACAAGGCCGCCCATGTGTGGGCGGCCTTTTGACTTAGGCTAGTTTTTCAGGCATATTCTTAGTATGAATGATGATCTAATTATTGATGCAGAAGCAGCAGAGAATGCGCATGCGCAGGATATAGATGAAACGGATACGACGCGCGCTGATGCAAAGGCTGAAAAGAAGCAAGATGAGCTTGCGGTGTGTAAGCTTGAGCGTCAGGAATATCTTGATGGATGGCAGCGTGCTAAGGCGGACTACGTAAACGCTATTCGTCGCTCTGAAGAAGAGCGGGAAGCGGCAAAGACAAAAGGCATTGCCATTGCACTCACTGCACTGCTTCCTGCGGTAGATGCACTGACCCGTGCCAAGGAGCATGGTGAGGTTCCGGAAGGGTTTACTGCTATCGCAAAGCAGTTGGAAGCAGCCTTTGTGTCCCTTGGACTTGAAGCAGTTGGCATGGTGGGTGAGGTGTTTGATCCTGTGCACCACGAAGCACTGGGGCAGGATGATGTTACAGAAAAGGGAAAAGATGACACGGTTACGGTAGTATTTGAGCAAGGGTGGAAGCGTGCAGGGCAGGTGCTGCGCCCAGCAAAGGTACGGGTGGGGCGGTTTGTAGAGGCCTAGTTGCAAGTCGTGCGCGGTTTTTGTATTTTTACTACACATTACTCACTAACTTTCATTCCATATGGGAAAGATTCTCGGTATTGACTTGGGCACCACAAACTCCGCCATGGCTATCATGGAAGGCGGTACGCCACGTGTGCTTGAAAACGCGGAAGGCATGCGCACGACCCCGTCAGTCGTTGCTATCGCAAAGAACGGTGAGCGCCTCGTGGGCACACTCGCAAAGCGTCAGGCAGTCACGAACCCCACCAACACCATTTATGGCATCAAGCGCTTCATGGGTCACCGCTTTGCTGACGAAGCCGTTATGCGCGACAAGGACATTGTGCCGTATGCAGTAAAGGAGGGTACGGATAAGGGTGTGGTAGTACACCTTGGTGAGAAGGACTATCGCCCAGAAGAAGTTTCTGCAATGATTTTGGGCAAGCTGAAGGCTGATGCCGAAGCAAAGCTTGGTGAGAAAATCACTGAAGCGGTTATCACCGTACCGGCATACTTTGACGACGCTCAGCGTGCGGCAACCAAGGCGGCAGGACAGGTGGCAGGACTTGATGTGAAGCGCATCATTAACGAACCAACCGCTGCAGCGCTTGCGTATGGGTTTAATAAAAAGAAGGAAGAGAAGATTGTGGTGTACGACTTCGGTGGCGGTACCTTTGACGTGTCCGTACTTGAAGTGGGCGATGATGTGATTGAAGTAAAGTCTACCGACGGCGATAGCCACATGGGTGGTCGTGATATTGACCAGAAGATTGTTCGCTTCCTTGCGGATGAGTTTAAGAAGCAGAGCGGCTTGGATATCTCCAAGGACCCACTTGCACTCCAGCGTCTTGATGAAGCGGCTGAGAAGGCAAAGCACGAGCTTTCTTCTGCGGCAGAGACTGAGATAAACATTCCGTTTATTACCGTGGGTACTGATGGCGCACCGCAGCATCTCCTCATTAAGTTCTCTCGCGCAACACTTGAGTCTCTCGCAGAGGAATACGTGACTCGCTCCGTTGATATCACCAAGCGTGCCCTTGAAGCGGCAAACCTCAAGCCATCTGACATCAATGAAATTGTGATGGTGGGTGGTCAGACCCGTATGCCAAAGATTCTTGAAGAAGTGAAGAAGCTCTTCGGCAAGGAACTCCACATGGGTGTGAATCCTGATGAAGTGGTGGCGATAGGTGCCGCTATCCAAGCAGGTATTATGCAGGGCGACGTGAAGGACATTCTTCTCGTGGATGTGATCCCGCTCTCACTCTCTATTGAAACCATGGGAGGTGTGGCTACCAAGCTCATTGAGCGCAATACTGCGATTCCAACCTCTCGTTCACAGGTATTCTCAACCGCTGCTGACAATCAGACTTCGGTAGAGATTGTGGTAACGCAAGGTGAGCGTGCCATGGCCGCTG
>JAHFMT010000001.1:39275-56546 GCA_023267735.1 Candidatus Kaiserbacteria bacterium | reverse complement strand
AGGTGACGGATGCATAGGTGCGGGTCTCCTGCTTCACGGCCACGCCTTCCTTTGCTTCTATCGCCTGATGCAGACCCTCAGACCAGCGACGTCCTGGTTGTAGTCTGCCAGTAAACTCATCAACAATGACAATTTCACCATCACGCACGACGTATTCTTGATCTTTATGAAACAACGCCTTCGCACGCACTGCCGTTTCCAAATGATGCGCATGCTTCATGCCGCCCTCGGTATAGAGGTTTTCAACACCGAGCGCTGCCTCTGCCTTTCGGATACCCGCATCGGTAAGCTGAATAGCACGTGCCTTTTCATCAATCGTATAATCCTCTTCCGGAACAAACGCGGCGGTAATACCGGCAAAACGTTCATAGAGCCCGCCCGCATCTGCCGCAGGACCAGAAATAATCAATGGCGTACGCGCCTCATCTATAAGAATAGAGTCCACCTCGTCCACAATGGCAAAGTGATGGCCGCGCTGTGCAATCTGTGACGGGTCATATGCGGTGTTGTCACGCAAATAGTCAAACCCAAGCTCATTGTTTGTTGCGTACGTAATATCTGCCGCATACGCCTCTCGCTTGTCCACTGGTCGCAGATAGTCATAGAACACACGGAACGAGCCTTGTGCATCACGCTCAGCATCCTCTTCCAGCTTCACGTGTGATGGATCATAGCGATATGCACCGCCTGATGTAACGACACCTACCGAGAGACCGAGATAGTCGTATACCTGCCCCATCCACGCCGCATCACGACGTGCAAGATAATCATTCACGGTCACGACGTGCACGCCCTTTCCAGCAAGCGCACGTACGGTGGTGGCAAGTGTCGCCACCAATGTCTTTCCTTCACCCGTGCGCATTTCTGCAATCTTGCCTTTCGTGAGCGCAAGACCACCCATTAACTGCACATCGAAGTGACGCTGCGCAAGTGTACGTGATGATGCTTCACGCGTCAGTGCAAACACTTCAGCGATATCAGCATCAGCATGTATATTCCCTCCTGTGCGCTCACGTACCGCTACAAGACGTGCACGCAGCTCATCACGCGTCAGTGCTTTCAGTGCTGCTTCATGGGAAGCTGCGGCGTCAATAACCGGCTTTGCTGCACGCACAAAAGCAGCAGAACCGTTCTTTGCAAAGGCGGAGGTGAGGAAGCTAAACATGGGCGCATCATAGCAAATTAGGGACTTTCTCGCACCACCAGAAGCGAGAAATGAAAAACGCCCCAGAGGGGCGTTTTTCGGAAGGAGCGTTATGCGCGCTTTGCCTTCTTTGCGGTCTTCTTGGCCTTCTTTGCGGTCTTCTTGGCCTTCTTTTTTGCTGCCATACGTTTGTGTGAAATGATGGTGATTAGTATGTCGACCCACTCGCGAAACATTCGTGAGAAAGTCACGCGAATGTTTCTGTATGTATTATGCGTCCATAGTGAAAATTATTTTCATCACAACACGTATGCTGTGGATAACTCGCGTAAAAAATTTACACGATGAAAATATTTTTTATTCGTTCTGAAAAATAATTTTCAGAACGAATACACCACGTTACTTAATTTTTCCTGCAACAAGTGCTGCGATGAATCCTTGCACACGGGTATCGTTACCAGGAAACTCTTTTGCGATTGCTTCAGCTGCACGACGTGCATCTGCTGCTCTTCCGGCAAGTGCATATGCCGTTGCAAGACCAAAACGCTTTTCTATGTCCTGCGGCGCTGCTGCAACACGTACTTCCCATACCGCAATCAAATCACTGAACTGTTTTGCATGGTAATAGGCATAGGAAAGCACGTCGCTATCAACCGCCGTGGTACCGAACTTTTCCATAAGAAGTGCTTTACCTTCTTGTATATGTCCCACCGCTATCTCGCCAGCTGCTGCATAGATACGTACGGAATCAAATGAGGTATCAAGTGCATACGCCTTCATCCATGCATCACGCGCTTGCTCTGCATATCCATTCGACAACAGGATAATACCTTCTTCAAGCAAGAGAATTTGTTTCTTTGGAGAAAGTTCTTGTGCTTTATGCAAACTTGCTACCGCCTGCTCTACCTGTCCTGCCGCACGAAACGGTTGCGCCAACATCACGTACAACCGCGCATCGTTAGGAACACGTGCAATTTCCTTTTGCAGCTCTTGCACTGCATGGGTAAGGAAGGTGACCCGTAATTCTGCAGGTGCATCACTCGTTGCCGCACGTACCGCTGCGGTTGAATACTGCTCACGTATCTCTTGGGTTGCAAACGATCCACGTGTCAGTGCCTTTTCAAACAGATCAAACTGGCTCTGTACGGTAGGTTGTTGCATTGCAGCTACTACGTCCCCTGCCGCTGCATAGGCTGGTACATTCACGAAATACACCACAGCTAAAAGTGCTGCGAGTGTAACTGGCGCAACACCGGCAAGCAGTGCGTCTTTGTTCACCGCCGGAGCTGCAGCGAGTACCCGAACATCACGTGCACTATATATATGTGCACCCGCGGCAAGCAGCGCAAGTGCGACATACGTGAAGAGGTTATCAAACACCACTAACCCCTGTACGGCATATGCCACGAGTGCTGCGACAAGTAACGCACGCTCACTCACCGAACCCCGGCGTGAGAGTACCCAGACAACACTCACCAAGAATCCGATAAACAATAGTGCCGCAGGAATACCACCGGCAACTGCCCAATCAAGATACACATCGTGTGCACGATCAAACCATGGCTCCTGCTCAAAGAGTGCTGGCTCGTAGTAGGTGTTAAACACTTGATTAAATCCTTCCTGGCCCCAGCCAAGGAATGGACGCTCGGCAATACCCTTCTCTGCCATCTTCCAGATATCCGCACGTACTGCCAAATCAGCAAGTGAGATAGATGAGAGGCGCGCAAGAGTTGGCTCGCTGTGCATAAGCGCGGTGCCGCGCATACCAATGAACGCAGCAATGAGTACGCCCACACCTATAAGCGCAATACCGGTTATCTTTCGTACCTTTCCTGAACCAAAGAATGTATACAGTGCCAGTGCTACTACCGTACCGGCAGCAAAGCCAACGAGCGCACCACGAGTTGCGGTGAAGTAGAGCACGACTGCAGCAAGTGCCGCGAACACCATCAACACCCAGCGCCATGCACCACGCAGCGTACTAGCCTGCCAGAGTGCTATAGGAATAACGAACAACAAGTATGCCGCAAGGTATGCCGCATTCCCGAACGTAGAGTCCACGCGTACACCACCCTGGTTAATGGTTGCCCATCCAAATATCTGGATAAACGCATACCCCACTACCAATGCGGCACCTGCCAAAAACACACGCCACCACTTCTCCAATAACTTTTCACCCGCAAGCACTGAACCTGCCACTACGAACAGAGCAAACGTGTGTACCAACGTCACCCATCCATCCATGCGCTCATAGTTACTAAAGAATGCCTTGAGTGGATTTACTCCAAACGCATTCGCAACCGCCATCCACACCGTGAGCGTTCCAAGAAATGCGAGCGGCCAAGAAAACTTTGGTCGATACTTTGGATCAGCAACTGCAAGAATGATCCAGGAGAAGAACGCCACCTCAACAAGTACTCGGAATGCAAATGCTTTGCCGGTAATAAATGGGAAGAACAGGCCGTTTGCTACGTAGAGCGGAATAAACGGTATAAGAAAGAGTGCAGAAAGCACGATAGAACGGGCGATTGGTTTTATGTCCATACGTATATATAAGGTGTGGTACCCGTAGTGTACCAGAACCCCCTACTACGTCGTACCCGCGCTATACTAGCCTCCATGGAGGCGCACGAGGTCCCTTATCCTCACTCTCACCCTTTCATGTCACTTTTCTTCCTTGCCGGCTTTACTGGCGGCATTGTACGTGGCCTTGTTGGTCTTATTAAATATAGTATGTCGTATAAGGATGTGGAGCTGCGCCCCCGCTACTTTGTCGGCATGATTACCGCCTCGGGCCTCATAGGCGTCGCTGCCGCCTGGGCTATTGATGCCATCGAGGTAACGGTTGCGGGCATTACCACCACCTCCCCTGCCTTTGCACTTATTGCAGGGTACGCAGGTGGCGACTTCCTTGATACTGTATTCAAAACCATTGCCGGCAAGAAACTGCTTTCCTAATTATGATTACCAAAACAAAACATGCTGTGGTACGTGCGCTTCGTGCAAGTGAACGCTTCACGAAGACCGATATGGTCTATGCAACCAAGGGAGGGTTCTGGCTCTTCTTCGGATATGCCTTTCAGATAGCCACCGGCATAGTACTTTCTGTTTTGTTTGCAAACCTTCTTCCCAAAGAAGCGTTTGGTACATATCAATTCGTTATTGCCATGGCGAGTGTAGCAGCAGTGTTTACACTTACTGGCATAGGTAGTGCTTTAGTGCGTGCAGGAGCACAAGGTGCAGAAGGTGTACTCCCATACGGATTTCGACTACAGATACGTGCAAATAGCGGGATAGTACTGGCAAGCGCCGCTTTCGCTCTGTATTACTTCATACAAGGGAACCCTCTACTTGGCGCGGCCTTCTGTATCGTTGCAATTTCACAGCCATTTATTACAGCCTTTAGTCTATACCGTCCATTTCTTCAGGGGAAACAGTTGTTTCAAAGACAGGCGATCACTGACATGGTTCAACGTATCGTGCCATTTTTGTGCATGCTCGCAACACTACGCGTTACTGACAATCCCCTCTATCTACTTTGCGCATATTTTATTTCTCAAGCACTAACGCACGGGGCAGCATATGTATATATCGCACGCACATGCGACCAACCACTACGAGAACATCCTGAGCTAAAGACATACAGCAAGCACTTGAGTGTTATGGAGTCATTTTTTGAAATCGCAAACGTTGCCGACAAAGTACTTGTCTGGTTCTTCCTTGGGGCGGTGCCGACTGCCCTCTACACGCTTGCGCTCATGCCCATCACTCACTTGCAATCAGTATTTGGATTTGGCAGAATACTCGCCTTTCCAAAGTTGGCCCAACGACCTCTCGCCGAATTGCGCATTGTACTTCATGAAAAAATACGACGCTTTTTTATCATCACCTGTGTAGCCGTTATTGCATATATCATTGCTGCCCCATATATATTTTCAATACTGTTTCCTCAGTACCTTGAAGCTGTCCACTACTCTCAGGTTCTTGCATTAACGGTACTTGCTATACCGCGTACCCTGATTACGCAAACGTTTATAGCACACCAACTCAAGCGCGAGCTATATATCATTAACTTCACCGCACCAACACTCCGTATTATCCTTCTTGCTATTGGACTACCACTCTTTGGCGTATGGGGTGCTGTGGGTGCCGTTCTCGGCACTGAAGCAGTGAATACTATCGTGCAGTGGTATCTGTTTAAACGCATAGAAACACCTGCACAGAAAGCTGCATATGAATAATCAACAGAAAATACAATCCGCTCTTGAGAGTGCTGCTATGCAACGCAAGCTTTTAAAAGCGGGTCTTGTAGAACGGTTATCGGGTGGCGGATTAGCAAAAAAGATTAAGCGACTTCTTCGTACACCCGATATATATCTGGCATATCTGCTTTTGGTAAAACTTCGGTGGTATCGCAGAGCATCTGTATCTGCAAAACTCTTTTGGGGCCGTTCTATACACATACCACTTCAAGACTACGACTCGCTCATGCTCTTGAAGTTTGGCTTTGCGGGCGGCACCAGTGCCGAATTAAAACTTGCACGCTACATGGTTCGTACCCTCTCTGAGAGCGATGTGGTGTATGACATTGGCGCTAACTACGGTTTTTACACATACCTAGCCGAAGAACTGTGTACACAGGTCCACGCATTTGAACCAATGCCAACGATTGCTGAGGTTATAGAAAAGAATTGCAGACCCTCTACGGTCGTAACGAAAGCGGCGGTCGCAGAGAAAGCAGGAACAACTACCCTCTTCATGTCGGAATCATCAGGATTAAGTACCATCACCGAAACTGCCACATCCATTCACTCATACACGTATCATGACTCAAAACACATCACGGTACCCACGGTAACGCTCGACACATATACCGCAACACATACTGCACCAACATTTCTCAAGATAGATGTGGAAGGCGCCGAGGAACTTGTCGTGAAAGGCGGTGTTCGCTTTTTTACTGAACACGCTCCAACCATCGCTCTTGAAATCTGGGGAGCGAAAAATGGTGGCGAAATATCTATGCGCGCGGTAACGCTTTTGCGCTCACTTGGCTACACGTCTTGGCGCATTCACGACAATGGAACCATTGCGCAGGTGGAAGGTGATCTTTCTGTGCTTCCTCCGCCTTATGGCGTTGACAACGTTATCTTTACGAAGTCACGCTAAATAATTCACTTGGGCGCACAAATTCTGCGCCATATTCCCGCCCGACAGAAATAAGACGAGCGAGTCGCTCTTTCTTTTCAGGAGTAAATGAATGCACATGAGCAACAACAACGAAAATGCCGTCCTGTTTCCGTACATATTCTAGACCTTCAAACACATCAGCATCTTCAAGACGGTACGTACACACCTCTTTATGCTCTCCAAAATCAAGTACGGATGGGTACGCAGGAGTCTTGCCTGACGGCAACTTCACCAGCCACTTAAACCAAAGCATTTTAAAGAAATTCCGGACGTACGCGGGACGCATAATCCAGTTACGTAACCCTGCACCACGACCACGAATAATATGCAGGCCCGCATATTCAACCGCACGTATGCCGTACTCCCCTATCCAATCATGCGGTGGAACAAATACAGATACCTCTCGCCCAAAAGCCTTTTCTAACTCTTCCTTGCCTCTTTGCACTTCTGTAAGCGGCACGCGACGTGCATATTCAAACACTCCATCTTTTGTTTCGTGCGTTGTGCCGTGCTGTAGTACCTCTATATACGGAGTATGTCTTACATACTCCACCAACTCCGCGTTTCCACTAATGGGGCGTTCTGTATCGCTTAGTGCTACATCCTTCACATAGACATCGCTCACTGACTTTACAAGTGGAATAGTGGCAAACCCCACAGGAATCCCTTGTGCAAATATACTGTGATACCACTCCTCCACATCAGAGGGTTTGCTGAAATAACTTAGATCATCGTCCCGAATAACAAACTTCATGCTTGCAGTGTATCGCGTTTCCCTTCTCGGCGTAAAATCTGCTCACATACCTCATATACTGCCTCGCCGAATCGCTGTTTGTTCTCTACCGCCTTCCGAGCCTCCTTGCCCATAGAAGTAGCAATGTTTTGATGGTCATGAAGATAGCGTATTTTTTCAGCCATCGTATTTACATCACGAACTGGTACCACAAATCCTGTTTTCCCATCCTCTACAATACCCTGTGCGTTTTCAGTTGTTATGACTGGAACACCACATGCCATCGCTTCAAGAATTACCCGACTACATCCTTCTGTAAGTGATGGAAGAACGAATACCGATGCATCGGCATAATACTGCTCAGGACTTGCTGTATGCTCCACGACTTTGATAGAAGCGTCTTTCTGTATCTGTGCTGTATACGTCTCCCGAAGAGAGTCCGGTACATTCCATCCTCCAACAATAATAAGTTGTGCGTTTTCTAATGCCGCACTTTTCCATGCATCGATAAGGTATTGCAATCCCTTAAGGGGTGTCGTGTCAGCAACATATACTGCAGTAAACATACTATTGATGTCCTTCGATACAGGAGTAAATCGCGTCATATCTACATCAAGAGACGCAACGAATATACGGTCTTCAGGAAAACCATTTTCTATGTACGACTGTCTTACAAAATCAGAAATAGCGATGACGTAATCAAAGTCATTACTGTGCGTATAAGTCTTTGCCAATCTGGTAAATGGGCCACTCTCAAGAGGCAGAGGCAAGTGTGGGTACTCCTCTTGCTCTATGCGGGCGTTAGTCTGTATATGTGCCGTACGAGTTACATCTACTGCAATACCCCCACGCCGCTGTACCGCTGTAAGGGTACGAGGCAAAAAGAATCCACCGTGAAATAAAACAATGTCTGCAGTACCGATTCGCCACTGAGCAAAGAAATCAAATAATTTCTCAACTCGGAAACGAGAGAGGCGGAATGAAAACACAGTCTCTACAAGACGTATGCACAGCCAGACAGAAAAAGGAATTGCAGCGTATACGTGTGAGAAAAAGAATTTCTTTACCCTATGACAGATGACGCGCTCGAGCACCTTCTTTTGTGCGAGTACTTCAATAACAGGCACAATATCTGCAGGAGGTGCCTTCCATCCCTCGCCAAGACTGACAAAGGTGACTACCGCCGCTTTCATATCCTATGCAATCTTCACCCCAACACGACCCTCACCTGCACGATTAAGGAGTATTTTGCACTGATGCTTTGCAAAGTATTCATCAACCGCCTTCCGAGCACCATCCCATGATCCATAGTCGTCAATAAGCAATACACCGCCTATAGCAAGACGTGGGTAGAGATGTTCGAGCTCATGCAGGGTTGATTCATACCAGTCAGTATCAAGACGAAGCAATGCTATGGTATTCGGTATCTCCGCAGGAATAGTGTCCTCAACCTTACCTTGCACGAATTTTATCTGCTTTTCTGGATACTTCGTATCCAAGAGATTCTGCTTCACGTCTTCAAGTGGTGCATAGCACCACTCATTATGGTCGCCACGATTATACCGCTCCCACTTTTGGGGAGCCGCTTCTTCAGGATGAATGTACACATCGTGTTCGGTTGGCTCGCTCATACCCGTGTATGTGTCATACAACCAAAATGTCCGGGTCGTATCTCCCTTACCGAGCAAAACCTCTGCAGCAAGCATGCTCTGTCCACCGCGCCACACACCACACTCAACAATGTCACCCGAGATACCCGCATCGTGCACGTAGGCGACTGCCTTATATAACGCAAATGATCTGTCGGGCGACACCATGGTAAATGGTCGTATGCGTTCATAGAGCGCAATGAATTCCTTTTCAGAGCGCATATCAACGGGATACCCTTTTTTCAACACAATATACCCGAGCCTATCGGCAATGTACTTTAGAAGATTTTTAAGCATAGCTACTTGATTATGCGTCGTTACGGAACAAAAACCAATTATTACCAATACTGCCAACTGTCTTTACATTTACTAACGTAAATGATGGATACTCTTTCTTCATGAAGGCAAATACTTCGCCCACCGACGCATACTCATAGGGATATCCACCCACCCAATCAACGATGTCTCGCCAGTAGTGCATACCACGCTGTTCTCCATATTCCCGCATAACACGAAATGGATTTTTGAAACGAAGTAGCGGAGCCATAAAGAAGAACACGAACCAGTAGAGGGATTCTATTATTCGTTTCGTTATAAAAGAACCAGCGTTATACCGTTTCTTCACCGCCAACCAAAAACGAGAACCGAAACGTCCCTCAACTTTGTTGTAGAGCGCTATGCAGTACAAGCCACCTGGCTTCGTGAGTAGTGCCGTATTACGTATTGCATCCCACATCGCACCTGTGTGGTGCAGCACGCCCCACGAGTACACGATATCGAATGACCCAAGCGTCTTAAGATACTCAGGGTCAAGCGCGGAACCTTGTGCCACCGTCCAGTGCGAAGGATTGCCTGCATGTTCTCTGATTTTTTCGGTCGCAGAAACTGACTGGGGATCGTAGTCAAAGCTCACGACCTGTTTTGCACCAAGAAGAAATGCAGCATAGGAAAAAAGTCCACTGCCGCTACCGATGTCGAGAAAGGTCTTCCCTTCTAGAGAATCAATTTCAAAAAATGAGGTAAGAGATTCTTTTGCTCTACGAATACGTGTCTCGTTAAGCACATTCAAAAACTGTTGCCAGTTTTTCCCAAAACCAAACCGAAGAGTGGATATGTGTTTCATAATTAACGAAGACTTGGACGGAACCCAAGACGTATACGAAGTGCATTTTTAAAGCAGACCCACTTTGCTCTTGCGTATACCGACACCGGTACCACATTAAGTGCACGGGGATTCTGTTTGATATCGGTAAACCAGGTAGGGAGCGGTAGGATCTGTAGCCTGCCAATGTCTTTCCCTGGCAAAGGCACAATAGGTGCCACTGCATGTTCAAGAGCACCATCGTAAAAGACCGCATCACCAGGCACCAACATACCTTCTACGTCTAATTGGTTCCCGTGCCTATCCACGAGAACCATACCTCCCTCTGCATAATCAATACCCTTGTGAGTCATCGGTGCGAGACAATGGATGAGCGATTCCTGGGCCACGACCGTGTCACGGTGCATCTGCATATATCCCGTATGCGCTGGGTAATAGCTTGCCGTCATGAATATGCCATACCGGTTATCGGTAAAGCGCAAACCATACGCAGGGTCCTTATCTAAAAGAAGATTCCTAAGCGCATTCATTTCAATACCAACCTGTCGTGTTTCCTCGTGGATGGGCGGGTTCCAAAAAAAATCACACGAACGGAAAAGATTCTGAAAAGAGTCTGCGGAGAACCCAATATGATTTGCCTGGCCAAGATACGGTGACCATGTCACACGTCCTTCTGGGGCTGAGGAGAACTTCTCTATCCAAAAGGCACGAATAGATGCAATGCGCTCGGTTGGTACAAGCCCGCGCACTATTGAAAAACCGTCACGTGCCAAATCTGCACGTACTTTTTCAGTATCAAATGCTTCTGCACGTATGTATGTTTCTCGTTCGCCAGCTCCAGTATCAATCTTCATAGGTGGCGAGATTATAGCTTGAAATAGCGCCAATTTGAAATCAGCGCAAATGCGAACCGTGGAAACTTCCTAAGAAGCACCTCTCTCCCCGCTCCTCGCTGTATAAGAGAAGCCATCGCATCATCCACTCCAAATGTCTCCCGCTGAGAGAGGTGGAAATCGCAGGCTTTTTCAAAATCAGCAGAAAAAGCCTTAAACGCGTAGGTATGCACCGGAACCCCGAATCCCTGCTTCTTCCGGAAAACCAAGTTCGAAGGAAGATATCGTACGAGCACGTCCTTAAGAAGCATCTTATCCCCTACAGGAGTACCTGCGACTGCATGAGCTCCTTGCACCGTCTGTGCCAAAAACCGATCAAGGAGCGGCACGCGTGCCTCTATGGAAGAGGCCATGGAAGCTGAGTCCGTCTTAAGGAGGAGGTCATTGGGAAGATACGCGATCAGGTCAAATAGAAGACTTGGGGGTATATTCTCTCGCGACTCCTGCTTCGCCATATCAGCAAGAAGCGTGCGAAGTGCAGTATCCTGAAGCGGATAATCCAAGAGCCGCACGCTTTTTATATACGCACCTATAAGGTCATTCGCTATCCCGCTCTGCATACAATAGGTACGTAACCGTTGCACTATTGGATTCCACACCGAAACTAAGCGGGGATGTGCTGACACAAGGAGATTCGCAAACGTATTGAAAGGATGTTGTGCACGTACACTATCGTGCCCTGCTAAAAGCGCATGGCGGAGATATCCACCAAAGAGCTCGTCTCCCCCTTCTCCCGAAAGCACGACTTTCGCGTTCCCATGTATACGCTCATATACAAGTGAAGTAGGAATGATTGAAATATCTCCCGTAGGCTCATCAGATACGGAGAACACTTTCTCATACTGATGTGCAAGTGTTTGTTCGGTAAGTTCCTCGATATGCAGAGAAAGCCCCAGATGCTTGGCCACACCTTTCGCAAACGCTGTATCATCGCTTCCAGGGATGGCAACATGATAGGCCTCTGGACTCTTGCCGGTCTTCACCGAAAGCGCAGCAATGAGGGACGAATCATTTCCTCCCGAGAGGAGCATAGACACGGGCACATCGGACACATAATGTGCAATGACTGAATCAGTGAGCGCACTATCAAGAGCCTCTACCGCCTCTTCACGCGAAGCAAACGACACGGTGTTGCCTGCAAATCGGGACACCTGTGCTGTGTAGGTAAACGTACACTGTTCAAGATTCCATGTCCGCACTTCACCTGGAAGCATTTTCCATACGTGTTCATACGGCGTTGCGGGTGCGGGAAAATATCCAAGATTATAAAAAGCACTGAACGCATTCGTATTTGGTTTGAGGGGTGAGAGTGCCTTGAGGCACCGAAGCTCCGACGCTGCCGTAAGCATGCCCTCTTGTGTGCTATATACCAGCGGTTTTATGCCAAATGGATCTCGCGCAAGAATAAGCTCGTTACGTGTTCGGTCATGAATAACAAACGCCCACATACCGCGCATTTTTTCAAAAAAAGCTGTGCCGTCTAGCTCATATCCAGCAAGAATGACTTCCGTATCACTTTCCGTTGCAAAGCGAGCACCACGACGAACAAGATCCTCCTTGAGAGAACGGTAGTTATATATTTCTCCATTGAACACAACGGCAGTGTTTCCTGTCTGGCTCACCATCGGCTGATTACTACGTTCAGCAGTATCAATTATAGAAAGGCGTCTGTGTCCAAAAATTACCGATTTATACACGAGCTGTTCCTCATGATCAGGCCCTCTATGCGCAAGACACGCAAGTGCCTTTTTTGTATCAAACGCTCCTCCACCCGCATGTGCAAGTACGCCACACATATATCAATGGGTAGAAACCGCCCCAACAAGAAGCGTCGTGTATTTCTTCATTGTACTATCCATAGAAAAAGACTCTGCGGACATATGAGCTTGTTCCTTGAGTATGTCACAGTCCATGGCGTACACCTGACGCATTGCTTCTGCCACCTCCAGCGAGGAAGGATTGGAGATACTATATCCATTCTTTCCGTGCTCCAGCAACTCATCCGTACCCCCAGTCTTCGTGGCAATAAGCGGCAGTCCTGCGGCAAGTGCCTCAAGATAGGCGTTACTCAATCCTTCTATGTGCGAGGTAGAGATGAAACAATCAGCCACTTTGTAGAAACGCTCGACATCACGGCGCAGACCAAAGAACCGCACCGCACTGGAAACACCTTTGGCACGGGCTTGCTCTTCAAGAACTGGACGCAGATCCCCTTCCCCAACAATAACCAGCACTGCTTCAGGATGATCTTTATGGAAAAGCGCAAAGCCGTCTATCAAGAGTTCGTGATTCTTCTGTGGTGCAAGGCGAGCAATATTAAGGAGTACATACGCATCATGTGGAATATTGAACTCTTCTCTAAGTACGGCCTTTTCAGGAAGCGCCAAGAGTTGCGCACGCATTTCTGCCGTGTCTATTCCATTATGAATAACGAGGAACTTCTTGCGAGATATACCTTCTTGTATGGCCGTAAAATCAGCGACCGTAGTTGAGACCGCAACAATACGATACGTCCACCACGAAAGCACTCTATCTATAAGCCGATGGAGTAGTGGCTTATCTCTATAGGTATTATGTTCGCGGGCAATACATGTATATCCCACTAGCGGTTTAATCAGCCGAAATGCCGTATTAGCAAAAAAGAGGCTCGACACCAGCACATCCGAACGCAGGTGTTTAACAAGACGATACAGTCTCCACCAATTCCGTATATCTCGCACCCCTGAAAAAGAAAGCTTGTGGACCGTTATGTCAGCAGGCAGTTGATCATACAACTCTGTTTTGCCTGGAAACTGAAAGAGGGTGATGAGGGTGATAGCAAACACATTCCTATCCAGTCGCTTCACAAGCTCTATGAACTGACGCTCCATGCCGCCCATAGGCAACCCATTCAGTCCAAATACCACATGTATCTTTTCGTTTTTCATAATCAGACAATTTGCTCGGTAAAACGTTCGATAAGGTGGACAAGTGAGTGTCGCTCCGCCAGAGCCGCGAGAGAATTCTGCAGTTCCACACGTCCTGTTCCAGAAGATGCCAAAAGTTCGACGAGCTTGTCCGCGAGCGAGACCGCATCGCCATAGAAAAATGAAAGTTTTTCTCCCATTTCCTCAGCAAAATCAGCACTTGACGCAAGAACGAGGCATCCTGATGCGGCCGCTTCAAATATTGTCTTGTCGTACATACCTGATGGACTTAGGTTCACAAAAATCTCATGGGCACGATACACCACAGACGTATCTTTATTGGGAACCGCCTTGTACCAGAATACCCGCTCCGCAATACCAAGCTCCTTTATGCGTGCAATGAGTGAATCACGATATGACGTGTGTTCTGGAAGCGCATCGCCATATAGGTGTGCAGAGAATTGAATATTGCGTGTTGCCAGTATGCCAAGCGCTTCAACAAACGTATCAAGTCGTTTGTCAGGCGAGATACGTCCAAGTGAAAGGATAGAGTTTGGTATACGATTTACCGGTTCTGAAGAAACATACTGAGCTAAGCCAATACCGACAGGCATACGTATTGCATTGTTAAAACGCGCAATATATGACGAACGAGAAGTATAAAACACCCTCCTGGAAAACCACACGGCAATACGCGTTCCCAGGTTGCCGCTATGGTAGTTACGCCACAGGTACGCAGGAATACCCTGAAGATGCCACAGCCACCCAGCAAGAAGAAGGTACTCTTGATTCATATGTACCAACACTGCGTCATAGGTGCCACGCGTCTTCCATAAAAGATAATAAAAACGGCATACGTAGCGTAGCCGTGTCATGACACGACCGATACCCCGAATATTAGAGGTGTTACGTTCCTTGCCAAGCGAATGCACGTGAACATTTTTTGGGAACGTATGCGTTCCCTCCTTGAGAGAAATAACGGTAAGCGACTCATAGTGCGGTGCAAGTGCACGTATCCATCCAGACACAAATCCAAGCACCGCGTCTTCTTCATCTACTATCTGTGTAAAAAGAAGGAGTCTCATATGCATGCACGTATATCTTTATAAAACGCACTCAGGTACTCTTCCATATTGGAATATCGTACGCCCGTAAATACGCCTCTTTTCGGACCGTTACTAACCCATTCCTGAAGAGCAGAAGAGAATTGTTTCTCAGAAACAACCAGAGCCCCGACTTCCCTGGCGGCACCAACGTCAGTAGAAAGTACTGGTATGCCAGACGTCAGCGCCTCCACAAGGGTGAGGCTGTAGCCTTCATAGGAAGAGGGCGCGAGTAACAGACTGGCAACTGCGTAGTATGGGCTTGGGTCTTGCCAGCCTTCGAAAAATACTCGCCCAGCAAGATCTGGGTGCGCCGCACGCGCCTCCAGAGACACACGTTCACTACCCTCTCCCACGAGAACAAGACAAGTGTCAGATGGCAATTTTGAAACTGCCTGAAGTACAAGCGATATATTCTTTTCAGGCTCAAAGCGGGCAACGACTAGTAGTACATTGGTAAACGCTGCAAAGCGTTCACGCAACCTGTTTACTTCTTCAGGAGATGCTTGTTTGATTTCAGTATAGAGCGGCAAAACGGTTATTGGTGCCGTAAGCGTATAGGCTGCTAGCACGCTTTCCTTAATACGATTAGATACGACCAGCACCCTTGCCGCACTACGCAAGACCTTGCCGGCGCCCCATACCCGAAGACGGTTCAGTAACGTATGACGCGCAAATGCTGGCGAAAGAAAGTCAGTATGTATCTGTACGTGTAGAGGTATGCTCCTTTCTAAGGAAACCGTTCGGCCTACATGCCCCGTTTCAAAAGGATCCTGTGCATCAACAATATCTATGTCCTGTAATCTTCGCGCAATACGAAGTGCACCCATGCCGTATAGCCAACGAGAACGCACATTCGTTGGATACACCCGCACATTCTCGCCAATAGTATAGAAATCAGGAAGCGCATGGGCACGCGTAGAGAAAACTATGATGGAGAACGTGTCTTCTGGGTGGGCATCGCCAAGAATTGAAAAACGCTTGTGCACCGCAGAGCCTGGCACACACACATTCCTATCCATACCAATTGAAAGAATATGCATATCAGGTTGTAGGAACCGCAGCACGTATCGCCTCCGCAACTTTCTCAGGTTCTATACGATACATAGACTCATAGAAGGTACCGTCTTCGTGCTCCACAAGCTTTAAGTGAAGTGATTGTCCCCGTTCGTCAAAGTCCTCTGAGAGGCGTGTAACCTGGCCATACGCCACCGGGTTCCACTCAAAATCAGTATGGGTATCACATACCACGATACGCTTACCCATAATGAGCGCCAGCCACAGTATTCCTGTATTCACCGTACACACCACATCAGCATGAGCAACACAGCCCGTGAGGTGCGCAAAGGAGAATTGTTTACTTATAAACGTAATGTGCGGATGTGCCGCAATATACGCACGGAGCTCTTCCGTGACATACCACCGCTCTTCGCGTGGCGTGAGCGTGAGCACGATAGGATGTGTAGGACCGAGTGCCTCGAGCACAGCAATGAGCTTTTTAGGAGGATACGACTTCTGGAGCAGCGACCCTACGGGATGTATATGTAGATATGATCCGTACACAGGTGCCTCCCCTGTAGCAAACGTCAGGACAGGAAATTCTTCGGATACGGGCGTGCGCGCAAGGTAGGACACGATGCGGTTATTGCGCTGCCAGATAAGTTCATGATCTGCATATACAAACTGCGTGTAGGGGCTCTGCACCTCTCCCGTGGTGCTCGAGATAATTACCTCTGCAGAGAGCTTGTGGGCAAGCGCGTAGTAGATGCGGGTAGGAAGACGAAACTTTGTAGCATGAAAAGAATTAATGATGGCAATAGAGGAAGAAACGGCACGCAGCCAAACGGAAAGTATCGCAAAAACATACCGCCACCCATCTGCCCGAACAATATGTGTTTTCCCTACATTACTTGCCGCAAGTATGTCTTGAAAGAACAAGTAGTTCTTGCGTGCAAGGATACGCGTGGGAATACCAACACTCTCAAGACGCTTTGCCAGATCAAGCTGGAAGAGAAAATCACCAAAGCCTCCGTGGACGGTAAGTACGGCGAGGGACGGGAGTTTGTATGCAGGTGTCGTCATAATTCCAGTTTAACGCGAATCAGGGAGCTCAGAAAAAACACGCCGCATCGCTTCAGCGACCGTGTCCCATCCGTATTTTTCTTCCACCATACGCTTTGCACGTAGTACCGTTTCTGCCACCTCCTCTGTATGGGTCTGCATATACATAACCATGTCCGCAATCTGTTCTGGTGCATCAGCGTCAACAGCAAAGCCGGTTGCTTCTTTTTCTGGGTTTCTTTTTGCATCAAACAAGAAGTCTTTGATACCGCCCTCCTGTGTTGCAATGACCGGGATACCGGCCGCCATGGCCTCGACGAACACGTTGCCAAACCCTTCGGAGCGGGAGGGGCGAATAAAAATATCGCATGCTTGTAGATATGGAGGCAACTCTTCTTGGGGCACGTAGCTTACAAAATGAATCCGCTCCGTAACGCCAAGTGACGCTGCCAACGTACGCATCTTTTCCTCATCAGGCCCAATACCAACC
>JAHFMT010000001.1:38270-39265 GCA_023267735.1 Candidatus Kaiserbacteria bacterium | reverse complement strand
AGGCCATTCTTGTGCACGATACGTCCAGTATGAATAAGCCACGTCTCTCCCTCTTTTTTCTCAAGCGTGACGCGCATAGAGGAAATTTCCGGAGCGGGAATCTCACGGGAAAACACCTCCACGTCCACACCATTGGGAATGATATGCGGATTCCCTTTAAAACCCATACGCGTTCCCCACGTACCAAGGAAGGTGGAAATTGCCTGGAGAGAGTCTGCGCTCGTAAAGGCGCGTCTGAACAAAAACCACGCTGGCCACATAGAGCGTTCAATTTCTGCGGGCGGTGCGCCCTCTTGAAGCGTAAGGAGGTACGGGACTTTTGGATGAAACAATTTGAATATTGCTGCCGGCACGCCATTTGCGTGCGCCATCATCGCCCATATGCCATCAAAGCGATACCGCGCATGTAGTCGCATTGCATAAAACGCCGCGGCAAATTGATACCACATTTTAAGCAACATAAACTTCGGCTTGCCTAAATCAGAAATGGATGGCGATACACTCGACCAGCCAATGCGATGCACGAACGTGTTCCCAATATGCTCTTCCTTAGGGAGAGTTGAATCAAATCGAAGTGTGAGGAGATGGAATTCAAGATCTTCTTCGGGCATCCGATCGGTGATTTCCTTAATAGCAACCTCTGCTCCCCCCACAAAGCGGGGGTAGTACACCATTGAAAGAATGAGGATACGCTTCATGTATGGGCACTATACGGCGCAATACGCCCGTGCGCCACTAGACATCCTCACCCTTAAGCACCCTGCGCAACACCTCTTCTGGGACCTCATAGGGGCGTGACTCAGGCACTGGTGGCTTCGATTGCCCTGCCACAGGCTCCTTAGGGGGTTGGGGTGCCGCACCTATCACCCCCTTGAGCGCGTCTTTGAGCTCTGACGGCTTCTTTGCTGCCTCCTTTTCTTTCTTCTCCTTATCAGCACCAGAGGCAATACCCCGAAGAATATCCTTGAGGTCAGCGGCAGACTTCTGTGGTGGCT
>JAHFMT010000001.1:0-38260 GCA_023267735.1 Candidatus Kaiserbacteria bacterium | reverse complement strand
CGGCATCTCTGCACGAGGCTCTGGCGCACGCATCGGTTCCCGTTGGGGAGGAGGGCGTGTGTCTCTTGGGGCTTGCATAGCACGTTCAACACGTGGTTCATCACGACGCATTGGTGGCTTCCCTCCCATCTTACGTGGTGCTGGCGCGTCAGCTTCAGCAGCTTGTGTTGCCTCTGCAAGTTCTTGCATGAGAGCGCTCTCAATGTCTGCACGCACGCCCGTAAACTGACGGCGCGACGCGGCAATCACCTCTTCACGGAAAATCTTTGCTGGAGGTTCTATGGACGGAATAGTTGTTGCAGAAAAAGGACGTGAGCCCACCCCATCAATCATGAGTGAGAGATATACCTGCGCGAATCCAAGATTCACCAAATCTTCCTTGGTAAATTCAGGCATGAAGACAGTTTCAAGCTGTTCAGCATCAAACGGTCCCACACGGAATGCGATCGTGGTACCCACGTTACCAAACACGGCATCCTTCACCACGGTGCTGTCAGTACTTTCAAGCTGCTTAATGTACTGATTCGCAATGACCAAATTCAATTTGTACTTACGCGCCTCAGACAAAATGTCTGCAAACGTATCGTTTGCAAAGTTCTGGAATTCATCTACGTAGAAGAAGAAGTGCGGGAGCTTCTTTATGTCTTCACCAGAAAGATCGGCACGGCTCATTGCTGCCAAGAAGATACGGGTGGTAATCATGGAACCGATAAGACGCATGTTCGTCTCACCCACCTGTCCCTTGGAAAGGTTGACGATGAGAATCTTTCGGTCATCCATCAGCTGGCGAATATCAAAAGATGATTTTGGTTGACCGATAATATTGCGGATAAGCGGGTTGGAAATAAACTGTCCCACCTTGTTTTGAATAGCTGGTGTTGCCTCTTGGGTGAAGCGATCCGTGTAATTTGCAAACTCCTTTGTCCAAAAGTCCTTCACTACAGGATCTTTCACGTTGTCGACCACTTTCTTGCGGAACCCTTTGTCGGTATACATACGGTTCACGCCAAGCAGTGTGGCACCCGGATATTCCAAAAGCGCCAAGAGTGTGTTGGAAAGAATGTATTCCATACGCGCGGACCACGCATCTACCCAAATCTTTTTGAAGGTGGCCATAAGGCCTGACACCACCAAGTGGCGCTTGTCATACCCCACATCTTCCATCACGTTAAAGGCGATAGGGTGTTCAAGATCAAATGGTGCAAAATACACCACATCATTAACGCGCTCTGGTGGAATATATGACAGGAGTTTGTCTGCAGTACCACCGTGCGGATCAATAATCGCAAGACCTTCACCGTTCCTGATATCTTGAATGGCAAGATTCTCGATAAGGGTTGACTTACCCATACCCGTCTTCCCAATGATGTACATATGCTTAGAACGGTCCTTCTGTTTAATACCAAACGGCGTGCGACGACCGCGATTATCCGTGGCAGCAAAGTACGTTACCCGTTCCGGGTTCTCTATCATGCGTATTAGTATAGCAACACTGCCGCGCTTAGCGGCAGTATGTTATCCCATTGCTTGCGGATGTGCAGGAGGTGCTGACTCTGGCTCAGGAGCTGCAGATTCAAGTGGTGGCAGTGCTTTCGGTGCACGGAGTGAGATACCGACACCAATGACCGCAAGACCAGCAAGTGGCATGATAAAGGAACGGAAAGAAATAGGCAGACCAGAGAATGGCAAAAGCACGATAATAACCCCGAGGGTAATGAGTATGCTTGGACGAGTCATGGGCAAAGTATACCTGAACTAAGGCGCAACAACCACTACAAATTCACCCCGTGCCTTGTCAGCATGAAGTGTGAAATAATCACGCACCTCTGCTGCCGTTCCCGTTACCACTGACTCAAACATCTTGGTAAGTTCACGAAGCACCACCACGCGGCGCGCGTCGGTAAGTACATCAGAAAGAGATGCTAATGCTTTTTGTATACGGTGCGGAGACTCGTAAAACACGACTGCACGCTCCGTCTCCCCTATCTCACGAAATAGTGTCTGTCGCCCTTTCTTGTGCGGCAAAAAACCTAAGAATATAAATTCTGCTGTGGGCACACCTGCGATAGAAAGTGCTGCGGCAAGTGCGGAAGGTCCTGGTACAGCTTCAATCGTCACCTCAGGGAATCGACGACGCACTTCATATACCAACTCGGTACCTGGATCAGAAATACCCGGGGTACCTGCATCAGTGACAAGCGCAATGTGCTTCCCCTCCTCTAACAGACCAAATATCTTTTCTGCACCACGCGCATGGGCGCGGGCGTGGTACATAAGGAGTGGCTTTTCTATCTCGTATCGTGCAAGCAGCTTTGCGGTAACACGGGTATCTTCACAGGCAATCGCATCAGCCTGTTTAAGCGTCTCAAGTGCACGCAAGGTAATATCCCCCAAGTTCCCTATAGGCGTACCCACTACTGAAAGTTTGCCAGTCATACACGCACTGTAGCAAAAGAGGAAGCCACACGCGAACAAGTCGCGTGTGGCCCAGGTCTCCCTGACGTCCCGGTGGGACGCTTTTTGGTGCGTTACAGTTACGCACGACGACCACCTCTCAAGGTCTGGTGCAACCAGGGTAGGCAGCGGTCTCCGACACTGTATCAGACTCTCAAAAGAAAACTACTCGCACGGCACGGTCACACTCTCACGTGCATGAGTAAGGGGGAGCGTCGTCTTTGGCACCGTTATCAGTACATATGGCTTTGTGAGCATCTGTGCATTCGTACAGCTCTCTCCTGGGAGCAGGTGGCGTATGGTTACCGTGCGCGTATCGTTTGCGTCTGACACCGACACCACCTCTACCGCATATCCTGCTGAAGGGCGCTCTTCATCAAACACTGCCAGCACTTCACTCATAGTAAAATCTACCTCTGGCATGGCATCAGTGCGGCCAAGCATGGTCCACAGCATCGCCAATTCATCTGTATTGGTAACCCGATAGTTTACCGCAGGAGGCACTTCACCTGATTGATCCCCCTTGGTAAGAAGCGCAAAGGAAACTGCAGCTGGTGCCTCCGTGTGCGCAAATGGTGAGCCCTTCACGAAGAGCCATGCGCCGCCTGCCGCTGCAAGTAGTACCAACACCCCCACCACCAATGCTTCTTTCATACTCATTAGTATATCCCGTACCCCACGCAAGAGTATCGATTATTAACACAAAAAGAAAAACCGCGTATGTGCGGTTTTTCTTTTACCTTTGGTGCGCGCGGTAGGATTTGAACCTACGACCGCTCGAGTATCAGTCGAGTGCTCTACCAGCTGAGCTACACGCGCAGTAAAGAGATGCTACCAAATTTGGATACAAATCGCCACCCTAACACAAACACCGCCTTAGGGCGGTGTTTGCTACATGAAAAAGAAAGAAGCGAACTATTGTGTTCCGCCTATTCGCCAGGTTTGGGGCGTCAATTGAGCGCTCCAACCTGACACCGGTAACGTTAACCGGTCTCCGAGTACTGTTTTGGGACAAGTACTATCTCCACTATCCATTTCAACGAAATGGACCGACCAGGATGGTCTCCGAAGAGACGATTCCTTGGATATGTTCCACGAGCAGCTTCCGCTACCCGTGCCTTGTTACGACTTACTCCCTGTCACTGAATTTACCGTAGCTCTGCGCGAGGCAAAGTTTCGGGTACCCCCAGCTCCCTTGAGTTGACGGGCGGTGAGTACAAGACTCGAGAACGTATTCACCCCGGTATGGCTGACCCGGGATTACTAGCGATTCCAGCTTCAAGAGGTCAGTTGCAGACCTCTATCCGTACTGAGGACGGTTTTGGGGGTTTGCTCCACCTTACGGTATTGCCTGCCCTTTGTACCGACCATTGTATCACGTGTGCAGCCCAGGGCGTCAGAGGGACATGCTGATCTGGCGTCATCCCCACCTTCCTCTCCCGTGAGGGAGCAGTCTCGCCTGACATAAAAATGTAACAGGCAACGGGGGTTGCGTTCGTTACCCCACTGAAGGGAACAACTCAAGCCACGAACTGACGACGACCATGCATCACCTGTACAGCACCCTCGAAGGCTCCCCTCCTTTCGGAGAGGATGCAGCTGTATTTCTAACCCTGGTAAGGTTCTTCGCTTGTCGACGAATTAAGCCACATGATCCACCGCTTGTGCGAGTCCCCGTCTATTCCTTTGAGTTTTAAGCTTGCGCTCGTACTACCCAGGCGGCTCGCTTACCGCGTTAGCTTAGCCCCACAGAGGGTCGATACTCCATAGAGCGAGCGAGCAACGTTTAGGGCCAGGACTACCGGGGTATCTAATCCCGTTCGCTACCCTGGCTTTCGTGTTTGAGCGTCAAGAACGTACCAGTACACTGCCTTCGCTTTTGGTGTTCCCCACGATATCAACGGATTTCACCCCTACACCGTGAGTTCCATGTACCTCTTACGTCTTCTAGTCGTACCGTTTCGCTTGCGAGCCGTAGGTTGAGCCCACGGATTTTACAAACGACTAATACGACCGCCTAGACACCCTTTACGCCCAGTGATTCCGGATAATGCTTGGGGCCTCTGTATTACCGCTCCTGCTGGCACAGAGTTAGGAGCCCCTTATTCATGTGGTACCGTCAATAACTTCTTCCCACATAAAAGATGTTTACGTACCGAAGCACTTCATCCATCACGCGATGTCGCTCCGTCAGACTTTCGTCCATTGCGGAATATTCTCGTCTGCAGCCTCCCGTAGGAGTATCGGCCGTTTCTCAGTCCGATCGGTGGGGGTCAGCCTCTCAGCTCCCCTAAGCGTCGTAGCCTTGGTAAGCCGTTACCTTACCAACTAGCTGATACTACGCAGGCCACTCCCAAAGCGAAAAACCTTTACCCTCGCGGGACTATCGGGAATTACCCAACCTTTCGGCTGGCTATGCCCGACTTTGGGGTATGTACCTACGTGTTACTACCTCGTCTGCCGGTTGCCTTTCGGCCCCCTTGACTTGCATGACTTATCCACATCGCCAGCATTCATCCTGAGCTAGGATCAAACTCTCATTAAGAATAGGCGGAACACAATAACTTACTTCTTTCTTCTTTTTTCTTACCTTATGGGGATGGAGCATTGCTCCATCTCTCACAAGATGGTCATGATTTAGTAACTATTGAATTGTCAAAAAACAGTACAAGACACCTCGGGACTCTTTCGGGCCCCTTCAGTGTGTTTGCCCATCCGTTTTCGGACTGGTGTGGCAATAGTATCCGACTAGAGACAGGGCGTCAAGCACTACCTCTAAAGCGCAGAAATGCCTATATTCTTGTGTCAAGATTGTGCTCCGGGGGTGGGGGTGTATAGTACACACAAGCCGTCAAGCCTTGCCAAGCGCACTTGAGGAAAGTGCCGCGGTGTTTGCTTGTCCCTACCCCTTTTATAAACAAAAAACACGGAGCATCTGCCCCGTGTTTTTTGTTTGTTTAGAAACAACTATGCCTTCTTTCCAATCCAGCGAGCGATAGGAATGAGGAGCGGTGCCGAACGGCAGATAGAGGAGAACGTACCCGCAAGCACACCCACCAACATCACTAATGAGAAGTTCACGGTTGCTGCAGGACCGAAGAATACCAGCGCAAGAAGTGCGATGACCACCGTAAGTGATGTGTTGATAGAGCGACCGAGTGTTTCGGTAATAGACTTCCCTATCGTCTCTTCAAATGGCTCCCTGATGCCCTTCTGTTCATTGTGTGCCAAGTGTTCACGAATACGATCGAAGATAACAATCACGTCATTCACGCAGTATCCAAGAAGTGCCAGGAGCGCAATCACGAACAGCGTATCAACTTCAGCACCCGTGAAGTGCGCAAGCCCAGCAAAGAAACCAGCAGGGACAATAATGTCGATAGCGAGCATTAACACCACCGTAACGCCATAGCCCCATGAGGGTACTGGCTTTGATACCTTACGGAAGGCCCATGCAATGTAGAGCATGATGGCAAGCATCACGGCACCAATAGCCCACAACGCCTTGCGCGTCAGCTCGTTACCTAGTGATGAGCCCACTGATGAGAAGCGTAGTGCCTCAACGGTACCGGTAGAAGGTGCAAGTGCAGCAAGCACGGCCGTGTAATCTTCTGGTGAAAGTGTCCGGCTACGCAGCACAATATTCTGTTCCCCACTGTCACGCAGTGAGACCTCACCGAGTGCAAGTGGCTGAAGTTTTTCGTGAAGTGCGGCGAGCTCTGGACGTGTCTCGGTATAGCGAACCTCCACAAGAGAGCCTCCGGTAAATTCAACCGAGAGCGGTAAGCCCCAGAACACAATGGCGGCAACGGCACCGGCAAGCAGTGCACCTGTAAGCCAGAAGAAGAACGGACGATGGTTGATGATAAACATACTAGTCGTGGTTAGTGAGTCGAAGCCCGCTTCCTACCAAGAAGCGCCATACACGATTTGGCTTCTCAGGAAGAATGGCGAGCAACATAACGCGGGTAAGAGTGATAGCGGAGAGAAGTGAGGTGATGATACCGAGACCAAACACGAGTGCAAAGCCTTGCACCACGCTGGTACCAAGCCAGAACAAGATGATGGATGAGATAAGCATCGTGAAGTGACCATCACGAATCGCTGGCCATGCGCGCTTAAAGCCAAGACGTAACGCTTCACGTGTTCCCACTCCCTTGCGCAACTCTTCTTTCACACGCTCAAAGATGAGCACGTTTGCATCCACTGCCATACCAATGGAGAGGATGAAACCGGCAATACCAGAAGCAGTGAGCGTGATAGGAATAAACTTGATGAGCGCAATGTTCATCGCTACATAAATAGCGAGTGATATAGATGCCACGAGCCCTGGCAAGCGATACCAGAGCACCATGAAAAGCGTGATGAGGAGGAAGCCGAGCATACCTGCAAACTCACCTGCCTTAAGCGCTGCGGCACCAAGGGTAGGACCAACCGTGCCACTTCCTGTAAGAGTGATCGCAACCGGAAGCGCACCGAAGTTAAGATTCTTCACCAAGTCACGTGCCTCTGCAGGAGTGAAGTTCCCACTCACTACGGCAGTACCACCGGCGATAGCTTCACGGATAACTGGCGTAGAGATAGGTTGACCATCAAGGAAGATGGCGAGTGTTTTCCCTACATGTTCGCTCGTAATCTTTTCAAAGAGCGCTGCTCCTTCGTCAGTGAAGTGGAGCACCACCACTGGCTCATTGCGACGGCCATTCCCTGCGCCAAACTGCAGCTCAGCGTTCTTGAGATACCGACCCGTAAGGGGTGTGGGCATAAATGCCACCTTGCCATCAACTGCTTCACCGCCAAGCTTAAACTCAAGCAGTGGTGTCTGACCGAGCGCGGCAACCGCGGCATCTACATCAGTAACACCTGGAAGCTCTACCAGAAGACGATCTTCTGCTTCACCAGCAACCGCACTTGAACGCTCCACCTGCACCAACGGCTCCGCAACACCAAAGAGATTCACACGACGCTCAACAACTTCACGAAGTGCGGCAAGCACCTCATCCTTTTGACCTGCGAGATTTGCAGTATCTGCGCGATACACCAACTGCGTACCACCAGCAAGATCCAACCCAAGCTTCGTGGTGTATTTAGAATCTGCAGTGTTTGTAGCGAACACGAACCATGATAAAAGCGCACCTGCGACCAAAATCCAGAACGCAAAAATACGGTATTTCAGCATATCCCGCCAGTATACTCCTTACGGCATTTTTTAAAATGGGGTGCCGGAAAGCACTGTTTTAGCCACATTTTCAAAGAGGCAGGCAACGGCAACCGGTCCCACCCCACCTGGCACAGGGGTATATACCGCTGCCACCGCTTCACACAACGGGTCTACATCCCCCACCACTGCACCACCCGACTCAGAAGTTCCCGCATCAATAAGTACTACACCCTGCTTCAACAAGTTCGGTGTAACAAGGTGCGGGGATCCAGCACCGGAAACAATAATATTTGCATCAGCCACTGCTGTAGCAAGATCATCGGTCTTCTCTATAACAACCACGTTTGCACCTTGTGCCGTTAAATACGCCGCAACCGGCTCCCCCACCAACCACCCAGCGCCGATAACCACTGCCCGTTTCCCTGTCACAGACACATTCGCCTGCGCAAGTATTGCCTGCACTGCACCAGCAACCGGTGGGAGCAACGCACCTTCAATGCGCGAGCGGGGAGAAAGACAGTCTGCATCTTTCGCTACGGGAATAGCAGCAAGTACTGCTGCTGTATCAATAGACGCAGGGAGTGGTAGCTGCACAATAACCGCATCAGCACCGGGAGCAGTAACTGCAGCGATAACCTCTTGCGTAGAAGCAACATCAGCAAGGCGTACTACCTCAAGTACCATCCCCGCATCTTTCGCACGTGCAGACTTAATCGCAAGATACGACTCTGTTGCTCTTGTTGGCGCGACCGTTATCGCCCGTACCACGGGACATGCACCATCAAGCGCTTCCCGCGTACGCGCAAGTATATGACGCGCTATCTGACGACCATCAATACGCATAGGACTAGCGACCAGATACGGCAACCAGTGCGCGTATGGTTTTAAGCGTAATGACTAGATCAAGCACAAACGAACGACGCGTAAGATAGTACAAATCGTAGGAGAGCTTGCGCCGCGTACGCTCTATATCTGCCCCACCTCGGGGTGCATCGTAGTCACGTATCTGCGCCCACCCAGAAAGTCCTGGGGTAATGAGGTGGCGAACGTCGTAATATGGCACCTCCTTTTGATATACCGCGGCAATAGTTGGCAGTTCTGGACGTGGACCAATAAAGGAAAGCTCGCCACGCAAGATATTTACGAGCTGTGGTAATTCATCAATACGGGTACGGCGTAAAAAGGTACCAAATGTTGTTTCTCTATTGATCTTCTGCTTCTCAGGATCACCTCCATCGTAAAACAGCTTGGTACGGAGTTTGATAATACGCACCAGATGGCCATCCTTCCCTATACGTCCCGAGAAGATAAACGGATGCCCGCCCGAACAGGCAAGGACGAGTACGGGAATAATGAGTATGGGCACGGCAATCACCATACCCACAAGCGCAAGCACCGCATCAAAAGCACGCTTGCCTACTTCATACAGGCGATGTCGCTTTGGCAGACATTCAAGTATCCACGCGTAATCAATATGATCGAGTGGTACACGATCAAACACGTCTTCGTAGAGCGTCGTGAACTCTATGACACTCACCTGTGAAAAGGTCATGTCGTATAGAGATGGCTGTGTGTTCCCTAATACTGGATTGCGGGTATCCACAATAAGCATACGTGCACCCTTGGCCACCGCCGCATGTACACGAGCGGAGACATCTTCCCCGTCAGCAACGGTAATATGCTCAGCAATTTCCATGGCATACCGGGCAGTACTATTAATCTCTTCCGCAAGTTCAGTTGCTGCTTCACCATTTGCCACCAATATCGCCTGTACTCGAGCACCGGTACTTACCCGCGGTGCTACGAGAAAACGCCACACACTCACCAACACCACAGAGATAATGAGGTAGAGCACGAGGACTGTCTTTGGTGCAATATCAAGCGGCAAGAAGAAGAAGCACACGACACCGACTAAGATACTGGCTATCTGAGCACCGAAAATGCGGCCCGTCATGAATGAGCGGATAACGCGTGTCTGCTTTTCATACAGACCTGCGATAAAGAAAATACCTATCGACACCAGAAACACCGGAATGAATCCGAGCACGTGATCCCCAAAATAGGACCAGGCAGGTACCTTGAAGGCACGCACATATAGCGACAGCCAAAGCGACACCGCCAGAAAGGCTATGTCTCCCAAAAACAGCACAACGGCCATACGTCGCATTGGTGCCATAGATATCCCGCATACTACACCACATTTGCCATTTTGGGGGACGGCAAAAATCGCCCGAATGCGGTACAGTACCCGCATGGAGACCCCTGCCAAAAACATTCTTTTCCTTATCACCAAAACCACCTGGGGCGGTGCCCAGCACTATGTCCACACGCTTGCGAGAGCAGCAAAGGAATCAGGAGCGACGGTAGCGGTGGTTAGTGGTGGCAAGGGTACATTGGTAGATGCGCTTACCGAAGCCCATATACGCTTCATTCCCCTCCCCACCCTCAAACGAGATATTTCTCTCACCACAGAGATTCGTTCATTCTTTGATATCCTGCGGATCCTTAAAACAGAGCGTCCGGATGTCTTTCACGTAAATAGTTCAAAAGCTGCAGGACTTGGTGCCCTTGCCGCACGACTTGCCGGTGTGCCGCACATTGTCTTTACTGCACACGGATGGCCACACCAAGAAAATCGTCCTTGGTGGCAGAAGCTACTTATCTGGCTCGCATCATACGCAACGGTACTTCTTTCCCATACCGTCATCGTGCTTTCTCCACGTGAGTACCGCATTGCACCCGCATTCTTCTGCCGAAAGAAGTTCCGCATCATTCCCATAGGCATTGCCCCCTACACCCTCCGCTCCTGCGGCGATGCTCGCAAAACCTTAGGGCTCTCTGATGGATTCTGGTTCGCTGCGGGTACTGAACTTACCCCCAACAAGGGCATTGATCGCACCATAGCCGCCTTCGTTCCTGTTGCCGCAGAACATGCGCGTGCCCGTCTGGTCATTATTGGCGATGGTGAATTACGCGGGGCACTTATGGAAAAGGTTCGTGATGCCGGTATAGAAGATCGGGTGGTATTTACTGGCTTTGTACAAAACGCCCGTGCCTATCTTTCTGCAATAGACTGTTTCGTACTTGCCTCTCGCAAAGAAGGTCTGCCATTTGTACTGCTTGAGGCAGGCATGGCACACGTACCGGTTATCGCGACCAACGTTGGCAGTGTTGCGGATGTGGTTATCAATAATGAAACAGGGCTTCTTATTCCTCCACGGGCACCCGGTGCACTCGCAGATGCCATGCGCACCATGATTGCAGACGCGACACTGCGGGAGCGCACCCGTGAGCAGCTCCACGTACATGTCGTACGCAACTTCTCTGAAGACGAGATGCTTGCCGATACGCTCGAGATATATAACCGCTAAGCTTCCGAACCGTACCCATGATATTCCTTTGCAAGCGCACCACGGGGCACTTCGCGACCATGTCGCGCAAGCGACGCTACAATACCCAGCAACACGAACTCCATGAGCAGATGCGAGCCACCGGCACTCATAAACGGTATCGTGGTGCCCGTCACTGGCAGTACGCCCATGTTAATCCCCACATGCAAGAACATGTGTGCCAGCAGCAGTATCATTACCCCTAAGGTAAAGAACGCATCAAAGTTAGTAGCGGCGTAGCGTGCAATGGCAACCAGACGCATAAACAACAATGCATAGAGCAGCAAGATAAGCGCTACCCCAACAAACCCCCACTCTTCGGCAAACGCTGCAAAGATAAAGTCAGTTTGATATTCCGGCAAGAAGCGAAGTTTCGATTGCGTCCCATACCCTATACCCTTGCCAAACAATTCTCCTGAACCGGTAGCAATCACTGCCTGGTACGCGTTATACCCTGCCCCATACGGATCAGCCGCGGGGTTAAGAAACGACACAATGCGGGTACGCTGGTAGTCATGCAGACCGAATGTCCAGAAAAGCCCTGCAACCACGGCACCAAGCGCAAGCACGATGGCAATATGTTTTTTAGACACCCCTGATACCAACATAAGCCCAAACCACAGTATGCCGATAATTGCAGCAGTACCGAGGTCTGGCTGCACCAGAATGAGTAAGAATGGAATACCGACATACACCGCAGAGGTAATGATGTGTCGGATATTACGTATCTCAATATGACGACGGGAAAAGTATTTTGCACATAGTGCGATAATCACCACCTTTGCCGCGTCGGCAGGCTGAAATGATATTGGTCCGAGCGCAAACCATGCCTTGGCACCTTGAATAGTTGGTGCAGCGATAAGCAATAGCACGAGCAAGAAAAGTACCAGTCCATATCCCGCAATAATGACCGGGGTACGACGAATAAAGCGCAGATCAGAAAATGCGAGCGCTATGAATACCGCCACTGCAATACCAAGCCATATAAGCTGCCGCGGTGCGACAGACACACCTTCACCAAACGTATGCATGGTGAGTATCCCAATACCCGCAAGGAGCGCCGGTACAATACCAAGCAGCCAGTCAGTATCAACTAGTGCACGTGTACTGCGTGTGCCAAGTCCACCCATACCCTACCGAAGCGGCAACACCGGCACCACGTCTATACGCCCTGGTTCAGTAGGCAGTGGTGTATTCCATGTAAAGACCGCCTGCTCAGTGGCGCTCCCCGCAATACGCGACAGTAATGTCTCAGAGGCCATCATGACATTCCCCGTGGTATCAAACACTGTTGCAATCACGTGCACGTTATACAGCGTATACGGCAAATCGTTACGCACATTCGCAGTCAAGCGGGGTGTGGGTAGTTGCGTAAGTAGCGTGTCAGTTACCACCGGCACCTCATCCGTAGAACGATTCGCCTCAAAGCGAAGTGATGCTTCATCAAAAGAAACGAAGGTGCGTGTAGGTGCTGCGGACACCGCAATGCCCGGAGCAAACACCGGCACGGTTACTCCTGCAGGCAAATCTACCGCACCCTTATATGCACCTACCGCGGTACCGCTGGCATCAAAGAGTTCAACAGTGAAGAGTGCGTCTTTCACTGCCGCGCGCGGGTTTGGATTATCAATATACGCCACAACATTTACTCTTCCCTCACCAGAGGAAAACGCGCGGGCAAACCGTATCGACGGTGGCGCTACGGTCTCTCGGCACAAGAAGGCACACCCACCACCACAATCAATACCTTCCTCATCTTGATTGCGCTTCCCATCAGTACACGATGGTGTCTCATACAACGACACAAATGCGACCACAGAAGCAAACGCAGCGACGACCGCGAGCACGCCGCCTGCGATAAGTGACTGCCTTCGTGATGCCCATGACATATCCGACAGTATACCCCGTGGTACGGGAAAATCATTCGGATATAAAAACACCCGCAACAAGTGCGGGTGTTTTTATAAAAGAATACGCCCAGAATGTTGGCGCCTGCCTACTCTCCCCACCTGTAACGGTAAGTACCATTGGCTCAAGAGGACTTAACTGCCGTGTTCGGAATGAGAACGGGTGTACCCCCTCCGACAAAGCACCAACATTCTGGGTGCATTCAATCTATTGATTGATGCAACCAAAGTACGCAAAACAGTATGCAGTAAGAATCTGTACTGTGCCATTCACGATTCCGCACAAGAGACTGGACATATTAGTACTGCTTAGCTCAACGCATTGCTGCGCTTACACTTTAACAGCCTATCAACCTGGTAATCTTCCAGGAGTCTCATAACGATTTCTAATCTTGGAGCACGTTTCCCGCTTAGATGCTTTCAGCGGTTATCGCAACCCGACATAGCTACCCAGCGGTGCCCTTGGCAGGACAGCTGGTAGACCAGAGGTCAGTTCATCCCGGTCCTCTCGTACTAGGGACAACCCTCCTCAAAAATCAACGCCTGTGGTAGATAGGAGACCAACCTGTCTCACGCATTTCGTTTACCTTCATTGCTGAAGGGATCGGACTATAACTTCATCGGTTCTCGATGATCAACAATTAGTCTCTACGGGCGCCGAAGCTTCCCTCGGTATTACCCACGTGGGGTTTTACCGATACTAGTTGATTTGTTTCTTCTGCATTCCTGCAGAAGACCGCCGTGTCTTGGTTGGTTCTTCTCTTCTTTTATATGGACGAAAAAACTTTCTTATTTCGATAACAGTAACATCAATGGGGTTCAAACGGGTTGAGCATCCAATACAGTATGCACCGTATTAGGTGCTCAACGGTTTGAACCCAGCTCGCGTACCTTTTTAATTGGCGAACAGCCAAACGCTTGGGACCTTCTCCAGCCCCGCGCTAAGGTGAGCCGACATCGAGGTGCCGAACTCCGCCGTCGCTATGGACGCTTGGGCGGAACTAGCCTGTTATCCCTAGAGTAACTTATATCCGTTAATCTCTGGCCGCGTCTAAGGCGTACCATCGGTTCACTATGCCCTGCTTTCGCATCTGCTCGGGATGTACCCCTTGCAGTTAAGCCACCTTGTGCCATTACACTATCGGCACGGTTTCCATTCGCGCCTAGGTGACCTTAATAGACTCCTCCGTTACCTTTTAGGAGGATAGCGCCCCACCAAAACTGCCTGCCACGCACGGTCCCGACGTGGTTCATCACGTCGGTTAGGAACTACAAAATGTAAGATGGCTATTTCACTGACGAGTCCATGCCACCCGAAAACGGCACTTCAACCTCTCACCACTATGCTACGCATACATTCCGTAGACCCAATACGAAGCTGCAGTAAAGCTTCTAGGGTCTTTTCGTCTAACCACAGGTAACCGGCGTCTTCACCGGTATCGCATTTTCACCGAGCAAGTCCTCGAGACAGTTCCCCAGTCGTTACGCCATTCGTGCACGTCGGAATTTACCCGACAAGGAATTGCGCTCAGGTATTTCTCGAACCTGGATCATATCTTCATCCTGATTACTCAGGAGCATGGCGTATGGTCTCTTCGTGCCATGATTGGACAATGTATTAATTACTCAATACAAAGGTAACTTGGCGATTTACACTGTTTACGTTCTTATAATCGTCCTAGTCCTGCTGGAAGCAATCCCGAAAGATTGTATCCAGCACCTTAGGACGATTATAGTTATCGCCGACATTCACCGGGGCTTACATAGCCCAGCATACATATTGCTATGCATACCAGCCATGGTTGACCTTCCGGCATCGGTCAGGCGTCACCCCCTATACTTCCTCTTACGAGTTCGCAGGGAGCTGTGTTTTTGGTAAACAGTCGCTAGGGAATCTTTTGTTGCAGCCCGTATTGCTACGGGCAGGCCTTATCGCTAACTTACGGCCGCTTTTTTGCCGAGTTCCTTGAGGACACCTCACTCGTTCGTCTTGGGCTACTCGCCCTGACCACCTGTGTCGGTTTACGGTACGGTCGTTTTCTGCTGAAGCTTAGAAGTTTTTCTCGAAGCCCTGCTTTGCGTCCTCCCTTCCCCCGAAGGAGAAAGTTGCGGCTCCGCTTGGAGTATGTGCGCTCCGGATTTACCTAGAGCACCTCCTCACGGCACTGACCCACATCCAATAGTGGGCGACGCATACAAAGGCCCGTCACTCCATCGCACAGAAAACGGTCATGGAATATTAACCATGTGTCCATCGGGTGCGGCTTTCGCCATCCCCTTAGGCCCGACTAACCCTCAGTCGATCACCGTTGCTGAGGAAACCTTGGTCTTTCGACGTGCGGGGCTCTCACCCGCATTGTGGTTACTTGTACCTGCATTCTCACTTCCAATCGCTCCACTATGAGTCACCTCTTTAGCTTCAGCGCAATTGGAACGCTCTCCTACCGCGTACACATTATAAATAATGTGCACACCCGCAGTTTCGGCACGATGCTTAACCCCGATTATCTTCGGCGCAGGAACCCTCGATGAGTGAGCTGTTACGCTTTCTTTAAATGGTGGCTGCTTCTAAGCCAACATCCTCACTGTCAATGGATTCCCACTTCCTTGTGATGTACTGAGCATCGATTTTGGGGCCTTAACTGGCGATCCGGGCTCTTCCCCTTTTGAGCGATGGAGCTTCGCCCCCACCTTCTAACTGCCGTGCTCTTGACCACTGGTATTCGGAGGTTGATAGGAGTCACGAGATTTCTCCCTGTTGACCCCTTCCAGTGCTCTACCCCCAGTGGGAACGCACGACGCCAGCCCAAAAGCTGTTTCGGAGAGAACCAGCTATTACTAGATTCGATTAGCTTTTCACTCCTTGCCACAAGTCATCCCAACGCGTTGTACGACGAACGGGTTCGGGCCTCCATCCGGCTTTCGCCGAACTTCACCCTGCTCATGGCAAGCTCATCTAGCTTCGGGTCTTTCTTACGCGCTCTCCATAAATGGATACGCGCTATTCACACTCGCTTTCGCTGTGCCTCCGTGGGTTTGCCACTTAGACGAAGCGCGTAAGAAAACTCGCAGGCTCATTCTTCAATAGGCACGCTAGGACGGACCGGAGCCCGCCCTAACCCTTTGTAAGTACACGGTTTCAGTTCTATTTCACTCCCCTCTCGGGGTTCTTTTCACCTTTCCCTCACGGTACTGGTTCACTATCGGTCTTCGGACATATTTAGCCTTACCGGTTAGTTCCGGCAGATTCACTCGAGCTATTCGTGTCTCGAGCTACTCAGGAACAGAAGCCAAAAAGTTGTTATTCATTTCGCATACGGGGCCATTACCCTCTGTGGCGTTTCTTTCCAGAAACTTCTGCTATGAAAACAGTTTGTAACTTTTCCGATACAAGTATCGCGCTTCTGCCCTACAACCCCCACTTCCGAAGAAATGGGTTTGGGCTATTCCCGTTTCGCTCGCCGCTACTTGGGGAATCACAAGAGCCGTGTTCTATACGCGTGAAGTTGCACGCGCACAGAACACGTCTCAACGTTGTTCTCTTTTCCTTCAGGTACTGAGATGTTTCACTTCCCTGAGTGAGCTCCGAAAGACATTACTCAATCGGTTTCCGCATACGCGGAAGGGTTTCCCCATTCGGAAATCTTCGGATCAAAGACTGCAAATCGTCTCCCCGAAGCTTATCGCAGACTAGCCGCGTCCTTCATCGCTGTCCGTAAGCCTAGGCATCCACCGTGCACCCTTCACGTCTCCTGTACGGAAACGTGAATACCACAATACAATTTCTTAATGCTTTTGATTCGCTCGTGTCCTTCTGACACGAGCTACTTACCTGTTTTGCGTATTCAGTTGTCAACGATCCCGTGTCTACTTAAAAAGAAAGACCGCCTGAAGCGGTCCGCATTTGGCAACGAATTGCCTAGGCGGTTTTGCGCTTCGTTTTTTGGTAGAATTTCTTTGTATTTGACACGTTTAAAGAGTGTACGCGGTCGACCATTCCCTGTCAAGACGACTATATAGGGCAAACAAAAAGCCCGCAATTGCGGGCTTTTTGTTTCTTCAAAGGAACGTATTAGTCCCTAATCTGAGCACTCAACTTGTCGAGGTAACGAGATGCTGCCTGCTGACCACCGAGGCCAAAGGCAAGACCAAGACCAAGAGCTACCGCAACCACGATGCCCGTGAAGAGCGTCTGTACGAAGCCTGGTGCAACCTGCAACTGATCAAGCGCAACGAGAATCGCAAAGATCCAAATCGCGTAGTGCGCGATAGAACCCAAGAGATTTGCTGAGCCCAAGCTTGCTGCCTTCGCAGCGCCAACCACGAGGCGGCGTGCTACATCAGCAACCACTGCTGCAACCAAGAGCACGAGTACAGCAACGATAACCTGTGGAAGGTAGCCGAGTACCACGTCACGAAGGAAGAAGGTCACCGCTGAAAGGTGAAGCACTTCGAGAGACGCAACGAGGAACACGATAATAAAGAACCACTTCACCAATGCACCGAGGAACGCACCTGAGTTAAGCGAGAAGCCTGCGCGTGAAAGCACGCGTTCAACACCCGCTGCACGAAGTGCCTGATCTACCTTTATCGAAGCAACGACCTGAGCAACAACGCGGGAAAGACCTGCGCCGATGAGCCAGCCGATGATAAAGATAAGGATAGCGATAACCAAGTTTGGGATGAACCCAACAAGTCCGTAGAGAAGACTCTGGAAAGACATGTTGAGAACATCTGCCCAAGCGTAGAGAGACATATGACCTGTAATGAAACGTAAGATTAGTACATAAGCGCACACGCACTACCGGTAATGCGAGCTTACGCCTATACAGGCGCAACCTTGCATACCCTATAAGTGTACCAACTGAGGCAGAAATAGGGGGGCTCCTTCCCCGTACTGTGGATACCCTAAAAGCTTGTATATAAATGAAAAAGGCCTCTTAGGCTTTATACACAAAGCACTCAGTATAAAAGTTCTCTCCCCCACTACTGCTAGCGGGGGAGTAGGCCGAAGCCGTTTGTATTTAAAGCCTAGTGTGCCTAGACAAGAAGTCAATACGTACGCGGTGAAAAATTAAACCCCTATCTTATCCAAAATCACACGGCGCGGATAATCAAAGACATCACGCAAGAGACGGTCATACACACCACGACGATACTTAAAATCTTCAGTGGTAAAACTTTCGTAGCACAATTCACGTCCGAGCTCTGCTTCAAGTTTCTGTACACCCTGCCCCAGCGCGCGCTCATCAAGCCGGTCGCCCGCAATCAAGACATCTATTTTTGTTTCAATGGTACCGGTAAAAAGACCGGAGAGTACTATGAGACGCAAGTTTCCTGCACGCTTCAACGTGTCAACAATCACCCCATCTTGCAGTGCCGTTGTTTGGCGAAGAAATGCCAAGAGTGGCTCGTGGTGCGCAAAGCGTTTATCAATAGTCCACGCACCTGTTTTCTTTCTCAGGATACCTGCACCGAAGAGCATAGCGATTTCTTTGCGCGCAAGCGCAAGTGACACCTTGGCGTGGGAAGCAGCTACGTTTGCGGTAAAGGTGGTGTCATCGTTAAAGAAGAAGAGGCGGAGCAGCTTGAGGCGAGCGGGTGATCCGAAGAGTTTTGCGAGCGGTTCCATGTGGCGACTAGTGTATCAAAAGACCCCCTCCCCTACTACTAGCCAGAGTACTTTTTGCGTGTCCTTATACACAAAAAGACTCAGGAGTACTCCTGAGTCTTTTTGTTGTAAAACAGGGTTTAGTTACTTGAGGGTAACCTTTGCACCTGCCTCTTCGAGCTTCTTCTTGAGCTCTTCTGCCTCTTCCTTCTTCAGGCCAGCCTTCACCATAGATGGAGCACCATCTACGAGATCCTTTGCTTCCTTAAGACCAAGTGCGAGCACTTCCTTCACTACCTTGATAACAGCAATCTTGTTGCCGCCAGCATCGGTGAGCTCAACATCAGCAGTGGACTTGCCTTCTTCAGCAGCCGCACCACCTGCAGCAGGACCTGCAACAGCAACCGCTGCAGCAGACACGCCGAACTTCTTTTCAAACACCTTCACAAGCTCAGAGAGCTCGAGAACAGTCATCTCTTCGATTTCCTTCACGATCTTTGCGAACTTCGCTGGTACTTCAACCGCTGCTTCCGCAACAGTCTCCTCAGCTACGTTCTGGTTTTCTACGTCAGACATACGATGTACGTTATGCCGCCTTCTTCTTTGCTACCGCATCAAGTGCGATAACCAGAGACTGGATCGGCGAGTTAATAACATTGACGAACATACCGCGAAGCACTGGCAGCGGAGGAATAGTAGCGATGGCAGTCATTTTGGCTGCATCAGCATATGATCCCTCAAAGACACCTCCCACAATGGAGATGGCGCCCTTGTGCTTTTTGCCGTGTTCAAACACCGTGCGTGCTGGAGCCGTTGCGTCCGCACTCCATACCATAGCAATCTCACCAGGGAGCTCAGGCAGGGTGCCCTCGTATCCCTTATCAGCGAGTGCGAGACGGATAAGCGTTTTCTTTGCAACGTAGTAGCCGACGCCTTCCTCCTTCATCTTCTTTCGCATTGCAGAGGTATCTGCAACAGAAAGCTTGTTGAAGCGAGCAAAGACGACAGACGACGCATCAGCGAGTGCATCGGTTACTTTCGCGATAACTTCTTGTTTCTTGGCTTTGGTAATGGCCATGTGTGTTTTGTGAAAAGCAAATGCTTCTCAATAGTTACCTATGTAACGAACGAAAAGGAGAGGGTCGACCCTATCAGATACCAGCTTATATAAAAGGTATCTGACGAATCTCCTGCGCAGGACATTAAGGCTTTCGCCACCTACGGTCTTCGGTTCGTACCTACCTACCCTATCATGCAGGGCTACTAGATACAACAAAACCCCTTTCGGGGTTTGTTATTTAGTGAAGAATCCCTTTACCGCAGAGAGCACTGAGGCTTCCCCACTCCCTGCCAGACCACCCGTTATGGCAACCACAGAAAGGGATACGGCAACAATAGCCAGGAATCCAGCAGTGAATTTGGCGAAGTTGTAGAGCATGTCGCGCATACATAGGGAGCATACTCTAAAAGCAGATAAAACAAAAACACCCCTTTCGGGGTGTTTTTGTTTAGCTTAACCGATTCCGGTTGGAAGCTCAGGCTGAGTATTAGTCAGCAATGAGTGTACCAACAGTCTCGTAGGTTGTCGCAGGAGCTGCGGTCCAAGACTGGCCAGTGCCAGAGTTGTCGGAGCCGAAGATAACGGAGAGGAGCTGCATACGGTATGAAGCGCCTTCGTTAGCTGCCAACGGATCGAGAGTTGTCGTAATCGTGAAGCGCTTGGTCTGGTTTGCACCAACCTTGTACGAGCTGCCGCTAGTTGAAGCGTTTGACGAGATAACCGTAGTGGTTGCCGTCGAAGTTCCAAGGTTAGCTGCGCTCGAAGCGTTCTCGAAGCGGTAAGTGATTGCGCTCGCGCCTGCCTGAAGGATGTATGCATCCTCTTCGAAGGCGGTTACGTCAAGCACCATGGTGTACGTAGCGTAGTCGTTGTCAGTAGAGTCAACAGTAGTTGTTACTGAGCTCATGCTAACAAGCTTCACGTCGATACCCTGTGCCTGGAAGGTCAAGAGACCGTCAGAAGAGTTGTCAACGGAACCATCAACTGAAACGTTGTCACCAGCCTCATCCTCAGCATCGTCGTAGTCGGAACCAGTCGTCGTTGCGTAGAGGGTAGTACCAGAAGCGAAGGTTGTGAGGTCGAGGTCGTTGAGGTCAACGTACACTTCGAACTCAGGCTCATCGCCATCCTTGATATCGAGATCAAGGTTGTCGAAGAGAACTTCGTAGCTTGTACCTGCAGAAGCTGGGATTGTCTTAGTCTTAATGGTCTTGCCGTCCATCTTGAGGATAGCGCGCTTTACAGGACCATCAACACCTTCGTTTTCAGAAGTTACGAGACCTACTGGAATAGAGTCAACGTTTATATCCTGTTCCTTTGCTTCAAGGTTGAAAGCGAGAGCGAGAACACCATTGGTGTCATCTTCCTCGTCAGCCTGAACAGTCTTGCTATCAATGTTGGTATCACCTTCATTGATGTCGAGTTCACCGCCATTTGGCTCACCGATACCGAAGGTCTCAGTGAGTGCAGTCTCCTCAGAAGAGGAAACGTACGTGTCGGAGATACCTGCAGCATCAACTGCGCGGATACCATCTTCAGGAATCTTCACTTCGAGGTTTACAGCAGAGTCAGCGGAGTCAACGTTCTTGACTGCGGTAACTGCAACGTAAAGATCTGCAGTGTCATCTTCCTTAATAACAGCATTCAAGCCAGAGAAGCGGAATGTGTAAACATCGTTATCTTCATCTGCCTCATCAACATCCATAGTTGCAATCGTCTTGCCGTTGAAGACAAGGGACGCCTCAGTGATGTAGTCATCGAGGTGTGAGCTTTCGTTGCCAGAAGCATCAGCAGTGCTGATTTCTACGTCAACGCGCTGCACAGCGATGTCAGAATCCTGAGCTTCGATTTCTGCACCAACAACCTGCTCAGTCTTGCCTTCATCAACAGTGCTCTCGATATCACCAAGAGCGTCGATGTTAGAGACCTGACCTTCACCACCTGAGAGAGCTACTGAACCAGTAGAACCGGTTGAAGTAGAACCTGTAGTAGAGGTAGAAGGAGCAGCCATGTTTACCTTAGCGCGAGTGATCGGGCCAAAGTAACCAGAAGCTGGAGTGATTCCAACCTTAGCCTGGTATGCAGCAAGTGCCATCTTGGTCTGTTCACCAAAGTAGCCTGTTGCGCCAGCTGGAACGCTGTATCCACCACTGATAAGCCAATTCTGGAGCGCAGTAACATCTGCACCTGTAGAACCAATAGTGAGGTCCTTAGTGAAAGATGCTGCTGGAGCTGCCGTAGAACCGGAAAGCGCTGCAATCTGTGCAGTGAGCTGTGCAATCATCGCCTGGAGCTCAGCAACAGTAGCTGCGCGAGCAGAGGAAACGAGAGCGAACGAACCGAGAACAAGACCTACAGATGCAACGATAGCTGCAACCTTGGCCATGCTCATAGTCATGCTTTTCATATTTTCTTGTAAGTAATTTTAAGGCGGCGCGCACGCGCTCGGTTTATTGAGTTGAGTGCGCACGCGCCCGCGTGCAATTTTGTAATGTCTTCCACCCTGCTTCTTGCGAAGCAATGCAGTTGACGATTTTCACACTACCCCACAGAGCACGCTCGACGTGCGCTCCATGGGCTAGTTGGCAAACGTAATGTTTCATTCGGTAATGCATCCATAACGGGACAAACAGACGTGCAGAAAGAAACACATTCGTGTTGGCTAGACACGTATTAAATTTTCAAAGGCCAAACCGCCCCGAATACTTCAACAAGTATCGGCGTATACCAAGTATATACCGAGACCTGCGTAAACAAAGGCAGTACACACATGTGGATAAGGGGATAACGCAAAGAAGCCATACCCTGCCCTGCCGAAGCAGAACAAGATATGGCTGTCTCACCTAGTGGCGGTTACCCCTTTTATCCACCCCTGGACTATACCAAAAAGAAGGCCTTTTCGCAATAGACCCCTATACCTTATGCCAGCGAGTATGCCGTCCAACGACGACTACCAGAACGCACAACTTTGCCATCTGCTACAAGCTGGGTAAGCTCACGCTGGATCGTTTTCTCACTTACCCCACGCACAATAGTAGATATACCCTTTATATCAGTAGCTCCCTTCTCCTTGAGAACCGCAATAATAGCGGAAGCACGGCTCTCCTTCTTTACTGTGTCCTTTATATGTCCTTTATCAGACACTTGTCCTTTATGCGTAGCAGCCTGCACGCGTGATACCGATACGCTCTTCTGCGAGTCGTGTGGAAGCATGGCCACCTTGCGTGAAAGTGCCGGGATGGTTGGCGCCTCTGGCAAGGTGATGTGCGGCGGCTCATATGCCGCAATCTCATCAAGAAGATTCTTTGCTTCGCCCGCAATAATCTCTGTGTTCATGTGAGAAAGGAGGCCACGTACCCGCGCCACGCCGACCAAACTTGAAAGTGCCAGAAGCTCCTTCGCAAGAAGGTCACGGGAGATAGCAGGCACTTCAAGAGACGCGTCCACAAGTGCGAGCGAAAGCTTCTCTACCCGACGTGCCAGATCAGGCACTGCAGCCAATCCTGGAGCTATCAAAGACACTGCCTTGGCGAGTCGTTCTGCCTTTTTGTATAGGTACACACGCTGTATGTCCTTTTCAAATATATTTGAGAATATTGCCTTTTCAAGAACAAATGAATCCATGTCGTTCTGCTTCTTGCGGACATTCAAAGACACATGCTTTGCATCAGTGTCGTGGGGTGTCTTTTGCGTATAAGACATGTTGAGGACAATTATAGACCTCATGTCTCTATGTGCAACCCTTTAGTATTTGTGTCTGTAAAAATGATGCGGAAACCCTTGTGTATAAATGCTACAATAGTTCACACATGGCACGTAAAAAGCAGTCTCGCGCACCAAAGAGCACGGAGGGTCGGGCTGCGTTTTCGTGGATACTCGGTATTGCGCTCGTTGCGCTCGGCATCATCCTTGCCCTTGGTGCAGGTAGAGCAGGAGGAGCTGCAGGCGGTGCGGGCTTTACTCTTCTCTTTGATCTCATAGGTATCGGCGGGTACCTAATTCCACCCGCACTTATATTCGCGGGAGGTGCGGTCATCATGCGCAAGAATCCTGTCTCCACACTTCATGGTGTTGGCTTCATACTCATCTGTCTCTCCCTTCTCTCGTTGCTTGGTATCACCACTACAAAAGCAGGCGGCATGGTGGGCCGTGATATCGGTAACGCTCTTTCAGGAATGTTTGGGTTCTGGGGTGCGGTAGTAATCCTGCTTGCAGTAGCGTTCGTTGCAGGAGTGATTGTATTTGGTATTGATCGATTCTTTGACGCACTCATGCGCATGCTCGTTGCTATAGGCCGAGCACTTCTTTCTGGCCTGCAGTATCTCTGGGCACGTCGCCCACAAAAAGCACAGGCTGAGGAAGAGGAGACTTCTGAAGAAAAGCCTGTTGCTGAGAAGCCTACAAAGATGAAAGAGGATGTTATGCCCGCAATCATCCCTCCTGTACCAACAGCAGCTGATCCCATAGTGAAGATGTTTGGTGAAGGAGCCGCACCCGTATCTGCACATGCCATTCCTACTATTGATAGTGAGTACAACCCGCCCCCCCTTTCATTGCTCGGAGATGACTCTGGCAAACCAGGTACTGGTGACATCAAGGCAAATGCAAACATCATTAAGCGCACCCTTGAGAAGTTCGGCATACCGGTAGAGATGGATGAGGTGTCCGTAGGTCCTACCGTGACCCGCTATGCCATGAAGCCTGCAGAGGGCGTACGTCTTTCAAAGATCCTCTCCCTGCAAAACAACCTAGAGCTTGCACTTGCCGCACACCCAGTACGTATTGAAGCCCCTATCCCTGGTAAGTCGCTGGTAGGTATTGAAGTGCCGAACTCTTCCAAGGCGATGGTGGGCCTCAAAGGCACTCTCACCTCTTCTGAGTGGACTGAGAGCAAGAAGCCACTCCTTGCTGCCCTTGGTCGTGACATCAGCGGTGTGCCACGCTATTTGAATATCGCCAAAGCACCACACGCGCTCGTAGCGGGTGCAACCGGCTCTGGAAAGTCAGTAGCCATCCACGCCATCATCACCTCCCTTTTGTACAGAAATGGTCCAAACCAGCTTCGCTTTATCATGGTGGATCCAAAGCGCGTGGAGCTCACGATGTATAACGGTATCCCGCATCTCCTCACCCCGGTGATTACCGATCCAAAGAAGACCATCATGGCACTGAAGTGGGCAACCAAGGAAATGGAACGCCGCTACAACATTCTTGAGGCAGAGCAGGTACGTGATATTGAGTCATATCACACCACTATCGTTGAGCCAGCACGACAGAACGCAAAAGAGGGAGAGGAGCTGCCAGAGTCAATGCCGTACATCGTGATTGTGGTAGACGAACTCGCCGATATCATGCAGAGCTTCCCTCGTGAACTTGAAGCGGGCATCGTACGCCTGGCACAGATGAGCCGCGCGGTTGGTATTCACTTGGTACTCTCCACCCAGCGTCCTTCCGTGAATGTCATTACCGGCCTCATCAAAGCAAACGTACCAACACGTCTTGCGCTGCAGGTAGCATCCCAGATAGACTCACGCACCATTCTTGATGGTGCAGGTGCCGAAACACTCCTTGGTGCCGGTGACATGCTCTATCTTTCTGCTGATATGCAAAAGCCAGTACGTATCCAGACCGCATACATCAGCGAAACCGAAGCCAAGAAGATTGTGAAGCATATAAAGGAGTACAACGCTGGGGACGGTTCCCTCCTTGATTTGGGAGGTGTCGGTGGTGCAAGTGCTAATGGTACCGACCCAAACGTCGCCATCATGCTTGCCAATGGTGAGGACGATGTTGATGACGACATGTACCTTGAAGCAAAGACTGCTGTTGAAGAAGCTGGCCGCGCCTCTACCTCCTATCTCCAGCGCAAGCTCCGTATTGGCTATTCCCGTGCAGCCCGCCTCATGGATATCCTTGAAGAAAAAGGGGTGATTGGCCCTGCCGATGGTTCTCGCCCACGTGATGTCCTTACGGGCGCCAAAGCAGGGGCTCCTGAGCCAGAAAGCGTAAGTGAACCGGTATGATCCGGCTGGTGCTTGGCGGCCTCGTTATCCTTGTGCTGGGATATGGCGCGATTGAGGCTACGCCCCTTATGTTGGGGCCTGCTATACGACTTTCCTCCCCTGAGGATGGGTTCCGTGCGGACGGTGGCGCCGTTGCTATTACGGGCGTAGCGAAGCGTGCCGAATCCCTCACTCTCAACGACGGTACGCTTCTTATAGACAGCACGGGTACCTTTTCCACCTCCCTGACGCTTCCGCCAGGGAGCGCTATACTTACCCTTACAGCCACGGACCGCTTTGGGCGAACCGATACAGTGCGGCGGATGGTGTTTGTTCCCTAACCTTTATTGTATGAAAAAGAAAGTAACCAAAGCACCAAAAACACTAACCGCACGTGATACCTCAGGTGATACCGATGCAAAGCATCGCTCTATTGAGTTAGCGATAAAAGAAATTAAGACGAAGTTCGGTGATGATTCCATCATGACCTTCGCCAAGGGTGAGAAGCCTGCAGCAATTCCTGCAATTCCTACAGGCTCCATAGGATTGGATGCCGCACTTGGTATTGGCGGACTTCCCTGCGGCCGCATCGTTGAGGTATTTGGTCCTGAGTCTTCAGGAAAAACAACGCTCGCCCTCCACGTCATTGCTGAGGCGCAGAAGAAAGGCGGTGTCTGTTCCTTCATTGATGCCGAACATGCACTTGATCCAGAGTATGCACGGCGCATTGGTGTGAGACTTGATGAGCTTCTTATCTCCCAACCAGACACTGGTGAACAGGCGCTTGAGATTGTGGAGTCATTGGTACGCAGTGGCACCATTGATGTGATTGTCGTGGACTCCGTTGCGGCACTCACCCCGAAAGATGAGATTGAGGGTGATATGGGCCAGCAGCATGTGGGTAAACAAGCGCGTCTCATGTCACAGGCGCTCCGCAAACTCACGGCCATTGTTGCGCGCAGCAAGACCATTGTGATCTTTATCAATCAGATACGTATGCAAATTGGTGTCATGTTTGGGAACCCAGAGACCACGCCAGGAGGCAAGGCGCTTAAGTTCTATACCTCCGTACGCTTGGACATTCGCCGCATCGCAAGCATTAAGAAGGGTGAGGAGGTTGTGGGTGGTCGTGTACGCGTAAAGGTGGTGAAGAACAAGGTCGCTGCCCCATTTAAGACCACTGAGTTTGATCTCCTCTACAACGAAGGCATTAGCCGTGAAGGTGAGCTTATCGCCCTTGGTGAGAAGTTCGGTATTGTCACCAAATCAGGCGCTACCTACAAGATGGGTGATACGAAGCTTGCCGTTGGATACGACGCTACACGTACCTTCCTCCGCGAGAACAAGCCAATTGCAACCGATCTCTTGAAGCAGGTACGCGAAGCGCTTAAGAACGCATAAAGAAACGGCGGGTTCCGAGATGGAACCCGCCGTGGGCGGCATTGCTTGATGGTGTATATTTGGGGGAACACGTTGCCCTGGGTTTTCCCTATACGCTCAAGAGGAGCTGTCTTTGTACGGCACAACTGCCGAGTATGCTGGGCCGCTCCGTCGCCACACCAGCCGACGTAATCTACTCTATCTGAAACGCTTGTCAATATCTCACCCGCTACTGGGGTGAAAAGCATCACGAGGCGTGGTAGTATTCCCCTACTCGCCTTTGGCGGTTTTTTATTGCAACTCTTATCCCTATGGCAATCCTCTCGTACAACGAAATCGTTCCTAAGACCGTTATTGAATACAATGACGAACCATACGAAGTGCTCTCGTCACACGTATTCCGCATGCAGATGCGTAAACCAGTGAACCAGACCAAGCTCCGCCACCTCGTTTCCGGCCGTGTGCAGGAAATCTCCTTCCACCAGAACGAGACCGTAAAGGAGGCAGAAATTGAGACCATGGACGCTAATTACCTCTACACCAACCGTGGTGAGTCATGGTTTGCAGAGACAGGAAATGCAAAGAACCGCTTCGCCTTCCCTGAAGACGCCCTCCACGAAAAGATTCAGTGGTTGAAGCAAAATGATGAAGTGGAAGTGATGGTCTATAAAGAGAAGCCAATGTCCATCAAGATTCCTCTCAAGGTTGATCTTGAGGTGAAGGATGCACCTCCTTCAAATAAGGGAGATACGGCAACCGGTGGCAACAAGCAGGTAACCCTTGAATCTGGCGCGGTAGTGACTGCCCCACTCTTTATCAACGTTGGTGACGTGCTGAAGATCAACACCGAGACGGGAGAGTACGTTGAGCGTGTAAGTAAGGCGTAATGCTCTAAAACAAAAGCCCCGCAATTGCGGGGCTTTTGTTTTATTGTTCTATATCACCTTTTATTCCTCCAGGCGTTTTTGAAGAGAATTCAAAAACAGAAACTTTGTTTTGAGCGGTTGCCGTTACCCCGTTTGAGTCGGACGCTGTTACGGTCACCGTATATGTACCGACGCGATCAAAGGAGTATGAAATACTGTTAGTATTTCCCTTATAACTGCTCAAATCGTATCGTGGACCGGTGCCATCAGAAAAATTCCAGACATAGTGATACTTTTCTGAACCACCGTGCGCTTCGGCAGAGAAGAGTGTTGTTTTTCCGAGACCTATAGTTATACCATCTGCAGGAGAAACGATAGATACTGAGACTCCAGATTCTGGAACCTGTTTTTCTTTAGCACCTGCCTCTTCAGGACGAGCGTTTGCCGAGTGGGCGGGCTCAGGGACCTGTTCAGTTCCCTGTTCCAAAATCGTATGCTGTATTTTTATTACTTCTGCGACGTGCTTCTGGACTTCCGGTGCACGATCTTTTATCGCCTCTGCTCGTTCGTTTGTCCGGTCAACACTTTCCTCATATCGCTTGAGCGCTTGGTTAGCAATCTCAGTCTTACCTTCCTGTACAAGCTTCTCGTATTCAGCGAGTCGGACACCGGCGAGATGGACCAAGCGATTTACTTTTTTCTCAGCATTGAAGGTGAAGATTGTCCCGAGACCTTCGCCCCATGATTTAAGGAAATACAACGGACTGTCTGGAAGCATTCCAGGATCAGGCAGGGTTGGAGTGGTGGTCTGTGCCCCAGCAGCAAAGGGGAGCGCAAGGGCAATAAAGAGCACAAGGGCGCGTCTCATAAATCAGGTTTAATCTTTAATTTGTTACGCTAGTAAGTATATAACAGAAAAGCCCCACTAGAATGCGGGGCTTTTCTGTTATATCTACTCGCGTTACGCCGTGATGTACGGGATAAGCGCCATGAAGCGAGCGCGCTTGATAGCACTCGTTACTTCGCGCTGGCGTTCAGCGGAAAGACCAGTGCGCTTACGAGACACAATCTTTGAGTATGGGTTCGTAAACTGGCGGAGGTATGCCACGTCCTTATAATCCACGAACTTGCGTGCCTCGATTTCTTCGCGTTCTGCTTGGTGAGCCATAGTGGGAGCAGTATGCCCGAAATGCCTAAAAAATGCAACTAGAACGGTATATCCTCAGGATTTATCTCCTCCTCAGGATACTGGATACTACCCTCAGAAGATCCGGCTTCAGCTGGCTCCTCAGTATGCGCAGGCGCATGAGACCCTGCCCCCGCTGCCCCCTGGGCACCGAACTGGAAGTTCTCTACGATAACCTCAGTTCGGTAGTTCTTCTTCCCCGTCTCCTTATCGTCCCATGAACGGGTCTGTATACGACCTTCAACAAACACGGGGCGGCCCTTCTTAAGGTACTGGGCCATGACCTCTGCAGTGCGACCAAAGGCAACAATGTTGTGGTACTCCACCTGTTCCTGCTTAGCGCCCATTTTGTCCTTATACGTACGGTTAGTGGCAATACTGAAGCTCACTACTTGCCCACCTGAAGGAAGCCCTTTGGCTTCAGGATCGCGAGTAAGGTTACCGTACAGGAATACTTTGTTGAGATACATAGGCTAGTGAAATAATGAATGGTGCGCCGGGCACTCCGACCCCGCTATTGTACTACAGGAAAGAAAAAACCGCGGCTTATACCGCGGCTTCCTCAATGGCTGCGGAGAGCTCCGCATCTGAGACCTCATCGGCCTCCTGGGGTGCCTCTGCCGCGGCTGTAGCGGCAAGCTGGGCCATTTCAGCCATATGGAGCGCCTGCTCCTTGGTGGTACGGAGGTCTATGTGGCGGAATATACGGCCTTCCTCACGAGCGGCAGCAAGCACTGCCTCATGACCCTCACCGTTTGCCTCATATGCAATCCATGCAAAGAATGCGGTATCAAAATCACGACGGCCAGCAGTATCAGACTTGGAGATAGTGTAGGCAAGCTGGACCTTCATTGGAGCGTTTTCAGCAACAACAGTGCCCGCACCTGCAACAATGGCACGTACACCCTCATACACCTTCTTTACCTCCTCGGAAGGAAGTTCTGGATCAATATGGAAACCGAGTTCGTATACACGAACCTCCGCCTGATCTTCATCACGCGTCTCCATCTCGTCTGCAGTTACTTCTTTGGTCTTTCGAGCCATAGTGGGGGCATCGTACCATTCCCTATTCTGTAAGTCAAAACGGGAAAGAAACGAAAAACGGCCCCCGAGGGAACCGTTTTGTCCTGCCCTTTCTGCAGGTTAGTGAGCCAGGGAGTGCTCACGCAGCGCTTCATTGCGCTCATGACAATCGAGCACCTGGTTTGCGAGACTGTTTCCCAACGACAGGAACCGAAGCGCCTTGGGCAGCAGAAGTGCGTATCGCTCAACCAGAGCCTCAGAAAGGTACTCCCCCTCCTCAGCTGCGCGATACCCGCTCACGAGCACCTGCGTCGCGAACGTAAGTGCGGACAGCCGCGTTTTCGGTGATGCGAAGAGGTGCTCGAGCTCGTGCAGTGGGCGCTCACCAAGGAGCGCCACCTTCGGCGGTACGAAAAACGGCACCAGATCTCCCCGTGGGGCCAGCAGTACCGCGAACGACCTTGCCACGAAATCCGCCGAGCGCATCTCTGCGCCACGCCGAAGATCAAGCAGGCTTTGCTCAGGATTGGGATCCTTCTCGAGCCACTCCTGCCACTTATTGTCCTGACGGAGCATTGCCGTTTCCGGATTCTCCTTATCGGGCAGAAACATCTGCTTGAACAGGTCACGCAGATGGGTTGCGTGTGCATTCATGTACGTGGTCTCCCTTGGTTACAACAGGTTGTATAGAACTTGCCTGGGCAAAATTGTACCACCCACTTGGGGCTATATACGAAATAGCCGCATTGCGTTATCTACCAAAGCGGCCTGCACCAAACCCTCCTCTTCCCCACGGATACCCGCCAGGGCACGCACCACATCAATAACTGCCAAGGGGTCGTTGCGTTTGCCGCGACGAGGCGCGGGGGCAACATATGGAGCATCGGTCTCAGATAGTATGTGGGTGAGCGGCACAAAACGCACCACGTCGTCATAGTCACGAGCAAAGGTAACCACGGCGGTGAATGAGACGGTAAAATCAAGGTCTATGAGTGCCCGCGCCTCTGCTATGCCACCTACAAAGAAATGTATGTCCCCGCGAAGCTGGTCTCCATATTCTTTCTTTTTAGACGAAAGAATATCGATAATATCTTTGTACGCATCCATGGTGCCCTTTGCAGGACGTCCATGCACAATAAGTGGCGTACCGGTCTTTGCCGCAACCTCTACGTGTTGCTCAAACAGCGCCTTCTGTGCATGCTTCAATTCATCAGTCACCTCCGCGGGACGATAGTAATCCAACCCGCACTCACCCACCGCTACCACCTTCGGATCGGCAAGGAGTGAAAGTACGTGTGCCTCATCAAATGATTCTTGAGTTTCGTAGTTTGGATGCAATCCGACAGATGAATACAAATGCGGATGGTTTTGCACGAGTGCACGTGCTGCTTCTGATGACGCACGATCAATACCAACCACTACCCCACCAACACCTTCTTCTTGCATGTGTGCAATAAGCGCATCACGATCTACGTCGTAGTCATCAAATTGCACGTGACAGTGTGCATCAAAATACTTCACGATAGACGAGGAAAAAGATTCTCAGGTTTCTTATTCTCCTTCACCGCAGCCTGTATGAGATTACTGGTAGCGGGCATAAACGGCGCAAGCGTGCATGCGATGCCGTACACCTCTTCGGTAAGTTCACGGATACATTGTTTCCCTTTTTCAGCATCAACCTTCACTAGCTTGAACGGTTCTTCTTTAGTAATGCGCTCATCGGCTGCCTGTATACGTGCCCACACAGAATCAATCGCCTTCTGGAATTCAAAGTGTTCTATCGGCGCCACAAACTCTGATGGCAGTGGTTTGTCCTCTGTATGTACTGGAGCTGCTAGATGGGTCTCCGCAAGCTTCATGACGCGCGCAACAAGGTTCCCCAGCCCATTCACTAGGTTTGCGGTATACCACTCAGCAATACTTGCTTCAGTAATGTCAGAGTCCTCAAAGGGGTGTGCGTGACGCAAGAGCACGTAGCGAAGTGTGTCGGTACCGTAGCGCTCAACAATAGTCATTGGGTCAATAACATTCCCGAGCGACTTAGACATCTTCTGCCCACCAGAAATAAGGTATCCGTGCGTATATATTTCTTTTGAAAACGGAAGTCCTGCGGAAAGCAACATGGCCTGCCACATGGCAGACTGCTGACGGAGATTGTCCTTCCCTGCAAACTGCGTCACCGGCCACCATTTCGAAAACATGTCCTGATTTTCAGGCCAGCCAATGACGGATACGTAGTTTACGAGCGCATCAAACCACACATACATAGTCTGCGTCTCATCCCCTGGCACTGGCACGCCCCATGAAAGCTTCTCGCGTGGACGGGAAATACTAAAGTCCTTCAAGCCACTCTGTACAAATGAACGTATTTCATTTTGACGTTCTGCAGGAATAACAAACGCTGGTGAAGCATTGTAGCGTGCAAGCAATGCGTCTTGATACTTTGAGAATCGGAAATAGTAGTTTTCTTCAGTGCGTATATCAATCTCTTGATTCGCGTGCAGTGGGCAACGTCCGTCTACGAGCTCAGAGTCAGTCTTTTCAAGCTCACAGCCCGTGCAGTACTTCACCTCATATGCTGCTTTGTATATATCTCCTACTGCGTCACACCGCTTCCAAAACTCCTGTGCTGCCTGTATATGGTGCGGATCAGTGGTACGAATAAATGAGTCATATGAGACGTTCAGGCGGTCATAAAATGCTTTGAATATTGCCGCGAACCCGTCAGTGTATGCCTTAGGAGACACGCCCGCCTCTTCTGCCTTGGCAAGAATCTTTGCGCCATGCTCATCAGTGCCCACATTGAAAAACACTTCCTCCCCTGCCAAGCGCAGACTACGTGCATAGGCATCAGCAGCAACAGCCTCAAGCGCGTGCCCTAAATGCGGCTTTGCATTAACGTATGGCAATGCAGTGGTAATGTAGCGCGCACTCATACTAGTTAGCTGCGCGAATGCGCGTGGCGCTTCTTCTTGTCCATGTCAGTCACAAACTCTTGCAACGCTGCTGCAACCGGAATGGAAAGAAGCACACCAAGGAATCCAGCAAGGGTACCTCCTGCAATAATCGCAAGAATCACGAGCACTGGAGAGAGACCCACCACCTTCTTCACTACGAGCGGATAAATGAGGTTTGATTCAAACTGATTGATGATGAGATAGAGACCTGCAGCGATAAGAGCAAGCGGGATACCACCATGTGCCAGTGCTACAGCCACCCCGAGCACACCTGCAACAATGGACCCGAATACTGGGATGAGATCGCACATAGAAGTAATAACTGCGATAAGCAGTGCATACGGCACTCCGGCGATAAGCAGACCAAGATATACCAATACACCCACGATAAGAGAAAGGACGACCTGACCTTGCATCCACAACCCAATTTTCTTGTGGGCCCGGCGCCAGAGATCAAGCACATACTCCTCATGCCTTGCAGGAGTCACAATGCGCAAAAAGTCCGTCACCGTTGTCTCCTGAAGCGCAAAATAGAACGACAACATCACCACTAAGAAAAATGAGAAAATACCACCGAAGAATGTTGCAAAGAGACGGAGCAGACCGCCTGAGGTGTCCGCGAAGGCACTTCTAAACTGCAGCAGTGTGTTTACGAATGACTGTGCTTCCCCACCTGCACTGGTTGCAAGAAGTGCCTGTTCAGTACCAAGACCCTGCTCTGGAGCGAGCGCCTGTACGTACTGTGGTGCAGACGCCACCAACCCCTGCAAATCATCAATAATTGGCGGGAGAAAGAAGTATGCAATCGTGGCAACGGAACCAAACACTGCCACGTACATAAGCAGTACTGAGAGAATACGAGGCAAGCGGTGACGTATGAAGAACTGCACACCCGGCTCAATAGCTGAGGCAATCACCACCGCTGCAAGCACCAGCAAGAGAAGGTCACGCAAGATCCAGAGTGCGAACGCAGACACCGCAACAACCAACACCGTGACTAGGGTGCCCGGAGTGATGGCGATGAGCTTCTTATCCATACCGTTATCCTACCACGCAGGCCTCCCGTATCCGCGCAGCGGCTTCAGCGACAGTGACACGTTCTTGCGCACCGGTATCACGATGACGAAGCGTTACCGTATCCTTGAGTTCTGGCGTCTCACCGAGAGTATCAAAGTCTATGGTGACACAAAACGGTGTACCAATTTCATCCTGACGACGATACCGCTTACCAATGTTTCCGTTATCATCCCACGCAATAGCAGGATGTACCGTACGAAGCGCTTTGCGCACCTCTTCAGCCTTAGCCACCAGCTCCGGCTTGTTCTTAAGGAGTGGCGATACCATTGCCTTTATCGGGGCAACACGCGGTGACAACGCGAGATAGGTACGCACTTCCCCACCAAGCTCGTCTTCACGGTACGCATCAGCAAGTACTGCAAGCACCAAACGATCAAGACCGAACGTTGGCTCAATGCAGTGCGGCACGAACTTCTCCTTAGTCTCTTCATCAAGATACGTGAGGTTCTCACCAGACATCTTTGCGTGTGCCGAAAGATCAAAGTCAGTACGATACGCAAGACCAAGAAGTTCTTTCTGACCAAACGGGAAATCAAACTCCGTATCAACACTGCGTTTGCTGTAGTGGGCACGGTCCTCTGCAGGCACATCTATCTTGTGCATCTTGCTTTCGGTAAGACCAAGTAGCTTAAGAAACGCAATTTGACGATCAAACCATGCGTCAAAGATAGCATTCACCGCATCAGCATTACGGGGATCAACAAAATACTCTATCTCCATCTGTTCCAATTCACGCAAGCGGAAAATGAAATCACGCGGTGCAATCTCATTACGAAATGCCTTCCCTATCTGCGCCAGACCAAATGGCAGCTTCGGATGGAAAGAGTCCACCACGTTCTTGAAGTTTACAAACATGCCACCGGCAGTTTCAGGACGAAGGTATACGGTTGCTGAATCATCATCTGCAGCGCCTGCCTTTGTCTTGAACATCATGTTGAACTGACGCGCCTCACCAAGTGTCCCCTTCTTTCCGCACGATGGGCAGGTGTTTTTGTCTTCAAGATGATCTGCACGAAAACGTCCCTTGCAGGCACTGCACTCAACCAACGGATCGGAGAAGCCAGCAACGTGCCCCGACGCTTCCCACGCCTTTGGATTCATTAAAATGGCAGCATCAATGCCGTACATATCATCACGGTCAGATACGAACGTCTTCCACCACAGTGTCTTTATGTTGTTCTTAAGCGCCACGCCGTGTGGGCCATAGTCGTAGGTACCAGCAAGACCGCCATATATCTCAGAGCCTGGATAGATGAAGCCCTTGCGCTTTGCCAGTGAAACTATTTTTTCCATTGTGACTGGGGTGGTTTCCATAGAAACGTATAGTACCAGAATACGAGAAAATCGTTAATTTGCGCGCACAGGGCCGTATGCAGCCTGGTATGCAGGATCGTTAGGCAGCTGAGTAGAGAGCGCGTTTTCGGTGCTCGTGATCGTCTTTTGAACGAACCGGTCAAAGGCGGTAAGTGTCTGGTTCGTCACCAAGGTCGGTGCGGCGCCGCGCTGAGAAATGCTTGGCAGAAGTGCCACTTGGAATGCGGCACTGGCCGAGGCGTCTGGTGAGAGTGCCCCCAAATTCCACTTCACTTCCCTGGTGGTTTCGTCATACGTCACTGTACCAGTAGTGGCCGAGGTGATGTTCGTAAAGCGAACATAGGATGGCAATGTCGTGGTAACTACCGCGTCAGCAACACTGTTCACGGTGTTTGTTGCACCAAGACGAATGGTGTAGGTCGTCTCCACATCAGGAGTTGGTGGCCATGGTCCTTGGTTTTCAAATGGCCCAATCGTACGCACGGCATCTGAGGTAAGTGCGATGCCGCTTGCAACCTTCACGGTACGTACCACGGTTGACGCAAGCTGCTCAGGCACATCTCGCTCAGACACCCGACGACCTGATACGGAAAGACGTACTGAAATGGTTGGGTTGCGAAGTGAACCAATACCTGCCGTATCCTGTACCTTAAAGGAGAAGGATGCGTCTCCTTTATCTCCTGGCTGGAGCACAGCCAGCTGCCGGTTACTTTCCTGATTAAACACAATTGAGGACTGCGAAGAAAGATATGACCCACCACTCACGCGCACACTCTCACGGTCGATAGCATCCCCGCTAAGTTCAATGCGTATTTCTGCATCATGTATTGGCCCCGCAAGCGTGTTCGCAAATGCAAGTACCCCATTCACCGTTTCCCCAGGAGCCACTGAGATAGTGTCATCTGTGGAGCCCTCAAGGGTAAGGTTTGTTGCAAGGAATGGTGCGGTGATTTTTACCTCTTGCTGACGCGTACTGTATGAAAGCGCAAGTTTCTTTCCTGAACCATCCACCGTACCTGCAGAGAACCGGAAGACCCGATCATCGCCTTCAAGACCGGTGAGGGTACCCGTGAGGGTAAAACGTTTTTCTGCACCTGGCTCAAGGGTACCAAGTGAAAAGAGTCCTGGGGAAAGTGCCGGCTCTGACATTTCAGCTTCGGTAAACCCAAACGGATACTCTGTGGCAAGTGCAACATTCTCAAGTGGCGTTGACGCATTTGAGCGTACCAGTACCGAAAACGTCAGTGGCTGTCCCACACTTATCTCAGACAGTGACGATACCGAAACGGAGAGCGGAGACGAGGTCATCGCAATCTCATATTTCTTTTCCTTCACAAAGACTGCATTTGATGCCTGCGTACGATATGAAAGGGTCATGGGTATAGGAAGCACTTGTCGCTCTTCACCAAAGAGCACCACCCGTACCGTACGGGTAACCCGCTCCCCTGGCGCTATTTGTCCTATACCCTCTGCAAAACGTGCGATAGGTTCGGTAACCGCATCAGCAGAACGTGATCCTTCAGGAAACGCTACGACAAACTCTGCGTCCGTAAGCGGTACTGGATTCTTGTTATCAATCGTAATTAAAAGTGGCACCGTATCTCCTGCCGCAATAGTGGTTGGACCCTGCACCGAGATAATCACGTTATCGGTTGATACCGAACGACCACCAGCTAAAAACAGATAGGCCGAGACACCGGCAGCAATAAAGAAAAAGAGTACTGAAACCGCAAAGAATACTGCGGCGCCCGACATGGTGTGTCTGTGTTTTTTCATAGTGTCTGGAGCAGGCTCCGCCCTCTCCCACCCTTTTGAGGGCCCGGGGGTGCGTTTTCGCAACTCCCGATCAAGAGGACGATCGGTCACTCCTTCAGGGGAATACATGCGCTTGCGCAATGCTTCAAGCGCACCCTCTTCATCATGTGACTCTGCCATACTCAAACAAGTATACCGCGTACTTAGAGACCTGACGCAGCAATTCCCCTATTAATGCGGGCAATGAGTTCTGTACGTTTTGTGAGTGCACGCGCAAGCGTTTCAGGGGTGTACTCAGTGAGGGTGCCTTCTGGTTCTGCCGCATCAAGACCAAGTGCCGAAAGAATGCGCAGTGCTGCAAGAATCTCTGCAACCTCAGCCTGCTCTTCAGAGAGCGAAGGGAGTGCTTCTATAAACGCACGGTACACGCTAAAGAATGCTTCGTCGTGTGATTCACCGCCAACCAGTCGAAACAAAAGTTCTGCAGTTCGTGCAGCACGAGCACGGGCTGCTGCCGTCATTTTTCCTGCGTGCGCCTCTTGCAGAATCGCTCCGGTAAGACGCCACCCTTCCCGCCCACGCACCAACATAATGTTTGATTCAGAAAGTGTCTGCAGTGCGTGTGCGAGCTTTGAACTTCCTTTGCGCAACCCCTGTGCACGCACCATCACTAACCCAAGCAGGTCAGTAAGGAGCACAAGCAGGATATTGGCCTCAGCAAGTGGGCGGCGTGCGAGCACTATCGCCCGCGTGCTGTATTTGTGATGCATAGCGGCATAGTAACACCGCGTCCTCTTTTAGACTGATTCCTCCGGATCCTCTTCCTCAGGCACTTCAATAACCGGCATGCTGGTCACGGCTTCATCGTAGTACTGATCAGGCGTACCGTCGGTCACACACTGCTCTTGGTAGTGGTTACCACCCATTTCACTGTACCTACTTTGTATACTAATGATGGCTTCCTTCTGGGTGATTTGGCGATCTGCGCAGTTACGTGTGAGACGCAGCAGCATAACGAGCGGACGACCACCAGGGAACATAGGAAGTCCGTACTGAATATATGAATCTGGATTGCTCTCCCAATCTGCAATAATTGCAGCCGCGTTCCCCTCTTCTAT
>JAHFMT010000012.1 GCA_023267735.1 Candidatus Kaiserbacteria bacterium | reverse complement strand
TAACAGCGCACCGTGTTGATGATGTGCTCAAAGGCCTCATCAACCGTATCTACAATAGTGTAGAGATTCATATCCTCTGAACTTATCACCTGATACTTCCCAAGGAGGTGTTCCTTAAATAAGGTGTCAAAGGGGCTCCAGAACTCTTTGCCGTAGAGCACGACCGGTACGGGGAGAATCTTCTTTGTCTGCACGAGAGTAAGAATCTCAAAGAGTTCATCCATGGTGCCAAAGCCACCAGGGAAATATACATATACCTCAGAGGCAAAGGTGAGCATCACTTTGCGGGTAAAGAAGTAGTCAAAGGTCATACGGTCAGTAAGGAAGTCATTCTCCTTCTGCTCCATTGGCAACTTTATGTTCAGCCCAATTGAGGCACCCCCTGCTTCAAAAGCACCCTTGTTTGCGGCACGCATGATGCCGTTTGCGCCACCAGTGATAATGCCAAAGCCACGCTTTGAGAGTCGTGCGGCAAGCTCAGTGGCAGCATCGTAGTACTTATCTCCGACGGTATGGCGTGCACTTCCAAAGAATGTTGCGCCAAGGCCATACTTCTTCAGGAGTGAGAAACCATCCACAAACTCAGCCATGATTTTGTAGATACGCCATGACGGCAACTGCTTTGGTTTGCACACGAGTGGTTCAGGATGTGCAGGCGCCGCATCCTTTCCTGTGGTCACTGCCTCCTTAATAACTGATTCGGTGGTGCTTGGTGCTGTGTCGCTCATGAAATCTTTGTACTCATCATACTACATACCTACGCGCAAACCCTGTTGATTTCTGGTACTATCTGCGGATATGGACCCCAAGTTTGAGAAGCCATACGCTCCCCAAGAAACCGAGGCCCGCATCTATGCGGCGTGGGAGAAAAGTGGGTACTTTAATCCAGATACCTGTATTGCTGACGGCATCACTGCACCGGATGCTGAGCCGTATAGCATTGTCCTTCCCCCACCTAACGTAACAGGTCGGCTACACATGGGTCATGCCCTCATGCTTGCTATTGAAGATGTCTTCGTGCGTTTTGCCCGTATGCGCGGCAAGAAGACTCTCTGGCTTCCAGGCACCGACCATGCTGCTATTGCTACCCAATCCGTGGTTGAGAAGCAGATGAAGAAGGAGGAAGAGAAAAGCCGGCACGATCTTGGACGTGAGGAGTTTCTGAAACGTGTTGCAGCATTTGCCACAGACAGTCACGACACCATCGTGCAGCAGGTGAAGGTTATGGGTGCCTCCCTCGACTGGTCACGTGAAGCATTTACGCTTGATGAGAAGCGCACCCATGCGGTACGTACCGTGTTTAAGCAAATGTATGACGCCGGACTTATCTATCGTGGTAACCGGATTGTGAACTGGGATCCAAAGGGCCAGACCACTATTTCTGATGATGAAGTGGTGTATGAAGAGCGTCCCGCCACCCTCTACACCTTCCGCTATAGCAAAGACTTCCCTATTGCGGTGAGTACGACTCGCCCAGAGACGAAGGTGGGTGACGTTGCTGTTGCGGTGCACCCTGAGGATGCTCGGTACAAGGAATTCGTAGGCAAAGAATATGATGCGGTCTTTTGTGATGTGCCTATCCACATACGCGTAGTTGCAGATGGCGAAGTTGATCCTGCCTTTGGCACCGGTGCTGTGGGTGTTACCCCTGCGCACAGTCAAACTGACTGGGATATCGCAGAACGTCATAATCTCTCTCACGAGGTCATCATTATTAACGAGTACGCAAAGATGACGGTTGCGGGACGTCTTGCCGGCATGAAGACAACGGACGCACGTGAAGCGGTGGTGGAATGGCTGCGTGCTGAAGGTCTTCTTGAAAAGGAAGAAGCCATTCGCCAGAACGTCTCTACCGCAGAGCGCACCGGCGGCATTATTGAACCGTTACCAAAGCTTCAGTGGTGGATTGATGTGACGAAGGAAATTCCAGGACGTGGCAAGAGCCTCAAGCAGCTCATGCTTGCAGCAGTGGATACGGGCGCCATCACTATCGTCCCTGATCACTTTGAGAAGGTGTACCGCAACTGGATCACGAATCTTCGTGACTGGTGCATTAGTCGCCAGATTTGGTACGGACATCGTGTGCCGGTGTGGTATCGCGGTGAAGAAGTACAGATAGGTACTGAACCGACGGGTGCAGGCTGGGTACAGGACGAAGATACACTTGATACCTGGTTCTCTTCAGGTATCTGGACCTTCTCTACCCTTGGCTGGCCAGACACTACAAAAGATTTCAATACCTATCACCCTACTGCACTTCTTGAGACGGGATATGACATCCTGCCGTTTTGGGTTGCCCGCATGATTCTTATGACCGAGTTTGCGCTCGGTACCGTACCGTTTAAGACGGTATACCTGCACGGGTTGGTACGTGATGCACAGGGTCGCAAGATGAGTAAGTCACTGGGCAACAATATGGATCCGCTTGATGTGACAGCTGCGTATGGTGCGGACGCAGCACGCATGGCACTCATCGTGGGCAACACGCCGGGTACTGACATGCGCATTAGTGAAGACAAGATAAAGGGCTACAAGCACTTTAGTAACAAGTTGTGGAATATTGCTCGCTTTATCTTTGAGAACACACAAGCAGCAGATGCCTCTGCACCACTTACCGAGCAAGATGCGACGCATCTCACCGCCCTGACCTTGCTTGCGGCTGATGTCACCAAAGATATTGAAGAGTATCGGGTATACATGGCCGCTGAGAAGCTGTATCACTATGCGTGGCATGAACTTGCCGACAAGATTCTTGAAGAGTCAAAGCCTATTCTCAAAGGTGAGGACGCTGCAGCTGTCGCCTCTCGCAAGGCACTGCTCTTGGCTATGTTTGATACCACCCTTCGCCTGCTCCATCCGTTCATGCCGTTTGTGACAGAAGAAATCTGGCAAGCACATCCTCAGAAAGACGCATCACTGCTGATGGTCGCACGCTGGCCGTCATAGCGGGTGCTACACTGGGTGCATGGACCCATTTGTTATTGGCTATGCGTTTTTAGGCGGCTTTCTTCCTGCACTCCTTTGGTTGTATTTCTTGCTGAAGGAAGACTCACGCTGTCCTGAGCCGCGTTCCATGATTGTCTCCACGTTTGTGATCGGCATGCTCGTGGTGCCGTTGGTGATTCCATTCCAACGTTATGTATGTGGCGTACTGGGTACGTGTAATCCACTGCCGGACGCAAATGCGCTGGTGCTCTGGGCCGCTATTGAGGAACTATTCAAGTACGCCGCCGTTGCAGCGCTTATTCTCTGGCGCAAGTCGGTAGATGAGTCAGTTGATTACGTCATCTACATGATCACGGTTGCGCTCGGGTTTGCTGCCGTTGAGAATGCACTCTTTCTTTTGGGTCCACTCTTGCACGGTGATGTCGGTCAATCACTCATCACCGGCAACGTGCGCTTCATCGGTGCATCACTCCTGCATGTGGTGGCATCATCACTCATTGGGTTTGCACTTGCCTTCTCATTTATGCATCGTCGGGCACTGCGTATTTTCTACGTCGTCATTGGTGTTGTCCTTGCAATCGCATTGCATGCACTCTTTAACATTCTTATACTCTCAGGAGAGGGGTCGCGCATTTTCCAGGCACTCTTCACTGTTTGGGCTGCGGCCATCGTCTTCTTCGCACTGTTTGAGATACTGAAATACATGCGGTATCGCCAATTACCAAAAAATACCTGCTAAACTAGTACCATGAGTAAAAAACGATCATTCTTCGAACGCCTCACCGGAAGTGTCTCACACGACGACTTCGATTCTTTTGACGACGACGCGCAAGAAGACGTGCGCACCCACACCATTACTGAAGACACGCTTCCTGATGAGCCGGTAGAGGGTCAGTTGCCAGTAGATGTGTATCAGACCGCAAGCGACATCGTCATCCGTGCGTTCGTAGCAGGCGTACGTCCGGATGAGCTCTCTGTTTCCATAAGCCGTGACATGGTGGTCATTGGCGGTTCTCGTGAAGAGCGTGAGCAGGCACACAGTGCAGACTATTTCATACGTGAATTGTTCTGGGGCTCATTCTCTCGCACTATTCTTTTGCCAAGCGAAGTTGATGTTGAAAGCTCTTCGGCAAGTGCTAAGGATGGTCTTCTCACCCTTATTCTTCCTAAGTACGACAAGGGTCGTCAGACGAAGATCAAGGTGCGCTCAAACTAATACTGATCGGTGATGACGTCTTTAGGCGTCCCCGTGATTACCGTAAAGGGTATATAGCCAATAACCTGTCCTTCAGGTGTGGTAACAGCGACGCGCCACTTCCCTGGTGTGGTGTTTCCTGATACCGAATAGGTGCGGTATCCACCATCGCGGCCACCAGCAATAACCAGATCAACGGTGTTTCTTGTCACCCACGCATCCTTTGTGTCATCAAAGTATTCCCACCTATGCTGCACATGCGTTGAGAACCGTGCAGGAGCGAACACGGCAGAGAATGCATACAGTTTCATTCCTGGCGTGCTGTACACCACATGGGGCCGAAATGGGAGCAGGGGTGTGCGTTCACCAACAAGTGTGTACAGACCGTTTTGACGTGAGAGGTCGTAGTAGATACCTTTCTCTGAAAGTGCGAGTGGTAGTGGTGGAATCACTCCTGCAAAATATGCACCGTGAAGTGCGGCGAGGATACCAAGCGACCAGAACACGCTCGTACGAAGCTTGCCCAGTACGCGTTCTCTTCCGGTAATACGCATGAGCTTGAGGAATCCAAAGAATGCGACGAGGGTAAGCGCACCGCTGCCAAGGAATACGAGACGGTTCACTTGTCCGATAAGCATTGGAAGTGCAAACACGGCATACGCATACGCGGTGAAGAATAAGAGCACGGTTTGAAATGTGATACGGGTGCGGTATTTGGAAAACGCCTCAGTACTAATGAATGCGCCGGCAAGCAGTGCCAGAAACGGCCACGATGCCGCAATACTTGCTTCCATGGTGTAGAGGATGACCAGTCCTGAAAGTGCACCACCGATGAAGAACTGTGCGACCAGCGGGAACAGTGTTGCGCCAAAAGAGACCACTCGTCCTGCGCCAGGACGTTCTCCGATAAGTGCATGGGCGATAAGTATGGCAAGCGCTGCCAGAGCTACATAGGTGCCAAGCAGTGCCGCTATGTATGCGAGCGTAAGAAAGTGGAGCGTGAAGACGTCGAGTATAAAGCCACCAAGAAAAAATGCGCCACTGAGGTAGCGTTCATAGCGTGCAACGAACTCTTTCACTGGTTGCCACATAGGGCAATTGTATCAGCTGAAATCTATTTGGTGCCTGGGGCCGGGCTCGAACCGGCGACCCCTTCCTCTTCAGGGAAATGCTCTACCAACTGAGCTACCCAGGCGTTTCGCCATGATATCACAAACGCTTTTCCCCTTCACCTATTGCGTTTGCAGCCCTTCGTATGTTTTGAGGAGACCTTGGAATGATTCTAAGTCAGTGGTGACATCAAGGATGCCTTCTTTCCCGTTTCCTGGGAAGTACAGGTGCCAGAGGAATAGTGGCGCACCAAGAATGATTGCCCAGAATATAATCTTCATCGCAATACCAATGCGGCCATTGCGGCGCATGGAGCGCAGTATCTGATTGTTCTCTTGCACCAGCCGATGGTTTTCTTCAAGCAATGCTTTTAGTTCTGGATCCATATGTCTCTAGTATGCCATACAAAAAAGCCGACACACGAGGTGTCGGCTTCTTGCGCCTGAGGACACGGGTTAGGTGGCCTTCAGGTGCGGGTTCTCCTCCAGGAGGTAGTTGTGGGTGGCGATGTGGGTGACACGAAGCAGGTGGTGAGGGATTTCGAGAATTCCGCCGCCATGCATCTTCACTCGTATGCCATGCGCGCCGCACTTGTGCCGGCTGCCCTCGATACAGATCGCCGCACAGGGCTTTCCGTTGACGAGACCTTCGTGCGAGATTTCTATGCGCCTGTCGCGCATGTACCCGCTCGCATTCCAGGCTCCTGCAATCCTGCTCGGATTTTCGTCGTGCGCCAACAGGAGCACGACCAGACCAGCTGCTGACATAACTTTCCTTTCCTTGGATGGATGTAACGGTACAATGCGCACCGCTGGTTTGTACTATAACACGAATTATTTAAAAAGCAATGATTCTATCCGAACCGCTTCCACCACATACCAAATCGATACTTCCCTATCTTAGTGCGATGAATAGCAAGGGCGAGCCCCTTGGTGCCAAGTGCCTCCCCAAGTCTCCCGGCAAGCGAGCGCATGTATGCACCTGATCCTGCAGTGACTGTAATAGAGAGGATGGTGAAGGTGCGCTCTCCCGCCGCTTTATACAGTTTTTCCCACTGAGTCCGTACCTCGTGTACGCGAAAGTCTGCACCTAGTTCTTTTGAGGGCTCGGTACTCATAGGCACCTTCCCGAGAAAGGTGTGTATACGGGTGCGCAGGTCATTCGTAGTAATGGTGTGCATGCCTGAAAGGCGGATACCGTATATGGTTTCTGGATGTGTTGGTATCGCAATGTCGTGTATGGTGCCACGGAGTGTGTGAAGGAAGAGTGGTATTCCCACTACCGTCTTTGAGGAGAAGATAGGATACGCACGCTCGTGGGTGCCGTGCTCAGCACGCAGTATTCGTGCAAGGACTTTCGTATCTACTTTTGTTTCTTGGCCAGAGTACGTAACCAACCCCAGGGCGTCACCGGTATCACTTCCTATATCAAGCACCACTTCCACCTCGTACTCTTTATCAAGTCTGGTATACCGTTTCTGCTTCTTGCACTCCTCGCCAAGCAATACGAGGAGTTTTCCTGACGCCATAGGATCAAGGCGACCAGCGTATGAGGCAGGTGTGTCTGTGTATTCAGGGTTCTCCCCCTTCCATTTCTGTATGGCTGCAAGAGGTGTTTGTCCGAGTGGCTTTTCTAGTACGACGTACTTTTTCATGTGGTAACCATAGCAAAAGGGTGCAAAAAGAGCATGTCTTGATATGGGGTGGTTTCATTTATGCACCAATACGAAACTTTTTGGTACGACTCGTACGTCCTGACATCAAAGTCACTAATGACACGGGAATGTTGTAATGGGCGGCAAGTAATTCAGCAACACGCTGTGTCGCCTTCCCTTTTTCAGGTACGGTGCGCACTCGTATAGAAAGAGTGTGTGGCGTGGTTTCGGTAACCTGCTCAGTGCGTGCGCCCGCCTGTACGTGTACGGATACTATGTGCACGGCTAGTTAAGACTCCAGATTCCGTAATTAAGATATGCCGCAAAGCTGACCCACAGTAGATACGGTACCAACAGAAGCCCAGCAGTTTTTGCTAGTTGTGAGAACGAGAAGATGGTTGCAAGAATCGCAAGCCACAACACTCCTATCTCTATGAGTGCGAGCCCTGGTGAGCGCAGACCAAAGAAGAGAATAGACCAGAGTACGTTGAGTACTAGCTGTGTGGCAAATAGAGCAAGTGCACCACTCACCCATTCCTTCTCTTGTCCTCGTCTCCATACGATAAAGAGCGCGATGCCCATAAGGAGGAAAAGTATTGTCCATACCGGACCAAATACCCAGTTAGGGGGTGCAAGGTCTGGGCGCGCTAACGAGGCGTACCACGTTGGAATATTTGCTGAGGTGAATAGTGCACCAACTCCTCCGGCAAGTTGTGGAATGGCGATGCAGATAATGAATGCGAGGATGTTTTTTACGTTCATAGAGAAAGTGTAGCACCGTTCGTTACATGCACTGTGTGTCAGGTGCGGAGGCGGAGAGATTCGAACTCTCGATACCTTGCGGTATGCCGCCTTTCCAAGGCGGTGCACTAGACCACTATGCGACGCCTCCTAGCGTACCCGTACGTTATAGCAAAAAAACGCTTGTCTGGCACTATGCCGCAGAACGCAGTCTCTTTATTCGTTCTGCTACAGGCGGATGAGTTGCAAAGAGACCATTCAACTTCCCCACTGCGCTTTGGCCAAACGGATTCCCAATAAAGAGGTGTGCGGTGGCGTGTGAGGTGTGCTTCATTGGGGCCGCATAGCTGCCAATCTTCTCTAGAGCAGACGCAAGTCCTTCTGGGTACCGGGTAAGGAGTGCGCCAGAGGCGTCTGCCAAATACTCACGACGTCGAGAGATAGCAAGCTGGATAAGTTTTGCGGCAAAGGGGGCGAGAATAATGCCAATAACGGCAATGATCATGACGGCAGGGTGTACGTCACGGTCGCGGTCTCTCCCACCAAACATACTCACACGCAGGAACATATCAGCAACAATTGCCAGAAAGCCAGCAAGCACCACCGCTACGGTCATGACGAGCATGTCACGGTTTTGTATGTGGGAAAGTTCGTGTGCGATAACGCCCTCAAGCTCAGTCTTATTCATCATTGCTAAGAGACCGGTCGTAGCACATACAACAGCATGCTTTTCATTGCGTCCCGTTGCAAAGGCGTTTGGGGCTGGATCTTGTATTACATACAGCTTGGGCATGGAAAGACCTGCGGCGATACAGAGGTTTTCAGTGAGCGTGTAGAAATCAAAGTACTCTTCCCTCGTGGCGGGCTTGGCATGGGTCATGGAAAGCACGAGTCGGTCAGAGAACCAGTAACTGCTGATGTTCATGAGGAGTGAAAATGCTACGGCAATATACAAGATGCCAGGGTTGCCATAGTACTGAGAAAGTGCGAACCCAACGGCTATGACTACCAAGAGGAACCCAATCATGAGAAACCAGGTTCTGCGGAGATTTGCGGCACGCTCGGTATAGAGATTCATATACAGAGAGTATAGCAAAAATGAAACGGGCGGATTCCTGAGGAATCCGCCCGCTGCTAGTAGTTCTCCATGTCCCTGATCTTACGACGAGCGGTGCGTCCTGTTCGCAAGTCAAAATCTAGGTCTTTGATGTCTTGGAACAGGTTGCCATAATATTGCCGCCCCGAGGCTCTGCCAATATTTGCCCACTCCGCTTTTAGGTACGATTGGTCATATTTGGGAATGGCCCCCTTTTCAATCTCGGCACCAAAATGAAAGCCGAGTATTTTTGTTTCATCACGTCCACGCCAAAACGTGAAGTCGCGAAGAAACACTATCTCTTGTACGCCGACTCGCAACTGACGTTTGATCAGTGCTCTGAGTTCATTTTGGATAGCGAGCCAGCCATTTTCCCAGCTGTTCTCAAGGGTGTTTTGTGGGTTTATATACCCGCCTGGAACGCTCCATCGATAGTTGTGGTCTTTCGTCAGCAGGTACTGGTGTTCTCCATTGTTGCACTGCCACAAAATGCCACGGGCGATGATTTCAAGACGAGGGAGCTCGATGAGAGGTTCCGCAAGGACAGACTCCAAAAAGGACGACATGTTCAGCATGGTGACCTCCGTGATGAAGTTGCTTCCATACAGATACTACCCCTTGTGGCTATTGCGTCAAACAAGAACCCGCCGATACATATTCGGCGGGTTCAGGTGAAGTAGATGTGTGTTTATGTCTTGGTTAGAACTGCACCGGCACAGGATTCTTTGCAGCCTGTTCACCTTCGGCAAGCTCAAAGAGATCCATACCTATAAACTTAAATATCTTTGCAATGAGATTGCCCGGGAATGACTCAACAGCAATGTTGAGGTCACGGACGTTAGTGTTATAGAAGCGGCGAGATGCCTGAATCTTGTTTTCAGTATCGGAGAGTTCACGCTGGAGCTCAAGGAAGTTCGTGTTTGCCTTGAGGTCTGGGTATGCCTCAGCAACCGCAAAGACAGATTTGAGCGCATCAGTGATCATGTTTTCACCGCGCGCATGATCAGCAATGGTTGTGGCGCCCATCGCAGTGGCACGTGCCTTGGTGACATTCTCAAATGCAGATGATTCATGTGCCGCGTATCCCTTTACCGTATTCACCAAGTTCGGGATGAGGTCATAGCGACGCTTCATCTGTACCTCAATATCAGACCATGCTTCTTTGGCACGATTAATACGAGCAACAAAACCGTTATATGCAAACACAATCCAAAGCACGAGGGCGACAATAATGCCGAGAATGATGTACGTAGTCATATGTACATAAGGATAACATAAAAGAAAAACGCCCCGACAAAGGTCGGGGCGCCACGAACGGTGTTCGTTAGTGAGCTACAGAAAGATGGATGACCGAACTCGCGTTCGGGCCGGCCTTCTGTTGCAGGACGGCCATGAGCGAATCGCGCGCCCTTCCTTCGTACGAGACGAGGAGCTCGGAACAGCTTCCCTTCTTGAACTCTTCCAGGAGAAGCTCGGTGAAGTCGACCTGGGCCCGTTGCGAGAGTCGTGCGAGGTAAAGCGATACCTCCTTCGACGTCATGGACAGGATGTGGTCACCGCTCTCTCCCTTCACGAAGACTCGATAGACGCGAGGGCTGTCGTTCGGAGAAGGAAGATCCCTCAGTAAACTCTTGAGGCGGCTGTTGTTTTCCGTGCTCGCCGGTGACAAAGACAGTGTACGCATGTTGACTCCTTTCGTAGGACCCGCAAAGACCTCGTAACTTTGCATGCCTACGCGGAAAGAACGTGAACGAGGTAATAATATTATACATAAAAAGTTAAGAGTGTCAAAGAAACACCCCGCACAAATGCGGGGTGTTTCGTACCGAATATTGCTACTTATTTAGTACCCCATGCCCTCACCCGCCTCTTCCTTCTTTGGCTCAGGAATATCAGCAATGGCTGCTTCAGTGGTGAGGAGGATAGCAGCAGCGGATACTGCGTTTTCAAGCGCCATACGTGTCACTTTCACTGGATCAATTACGCCCTTCTTGACGATGTCATCAATGACTTCGTCGTTTGCAACGTCATAGCCAGCAAGTGCCTTGCCCTTTTGCACCTTCTCCACGATGACTGCCGCATTATCCTTGCCTGCGTTTATCGCAATCTGCATAAGCGGTACCTCAAGAGATTCAGTGACGATGTCATAACCAATCTTTTCATCGCCTGAAAGTTTTGCACCAGCTTCTTTGAGCTTCTTCGCAACCTTCGCGAGTGCAGTACCTGCACCCGGCACGATGCCCTCCTCAATAGATGCCTTCGTTGCCTTTACCGCATCGTCAATCTTATCTTTGAGGTACTTCATCTCGGTCTCGGTTGCAGCGCCCACACGGATGACTGCTACACCACCAGAAAGTTTTGCAATGCGCTCCTCAAGCTTCTCCTTGTCAAACTTAGAGTCAGTGTTTTCCCTCTGCGCCTTGAGCTGTGTAACACGAGCTTCGATATCAGCTTTCTTGCCCTTGCCACCGACGATGGTAGTTGAGTCTTTGGTTGCAGTGACACGTGCGGCCTTGCCGAGCATTGAGATAGTCGCGCTTTCAAATGAGACACCAACATCAGCGGTGATAACCTGACCACCTACTACTGCAGCAATATCAGCGAGCATGTCCTTCTTGCGATCGCCATATCCTGGAGCCTTTACCGCAAGCACGTTAAAGGTGCCGCGAAGCTTGTTGAGGATGAAGGTAGAGAGTGCCGCACCATCAACATCATCAGCAATAATGACGAGATCTTTCTTGCCTGCCTGCGCAAGCTTTTCAAGCAGTGGGAGTACTTCTTGAATATCAGAAATCTTCTTGTCAGTGAGAAGGATTGCCGGGTCACGGTATTCCGCTTCCATACGCTCTGGGTTGGTAATCATATATGGAGAAACGTAGCCCTTGTCGGTAGCGAGGCCTTCTACGACATCGTAGGAAAGCTCAGTACCCTGAGACTCCTCTACGGTTACCACACCATTTGCACCCACCTTCTCTACGGTCTCTGCAATAATCTTGCCGAGCTCTTCTGATTCAGCAGAAATGGTTGCTACCTGACGTACATCTTCCTTGCCCGCTACTGGCTTTGCCATTTTCTTGAGCTCAGCTACTGCAGCATTCTTTGCAGACTCCATGCCCGCACGAATGGCCATGGCAGAAGCGCCTTTGGTAACACGCCCAAGACCTTCAGTCACCAGTGCTTCAAAGAGCACCACCGAGGTGGTGGTACCATCGCCAGCGTTGTCGTTGGTTTTGTTTGCTACCTCCTTCACAATCTCTGAACCCATATTCTCAAACTTGTCCTTGAAGGAGATTTCCTTTGCGATGGATACGCCATCGTTGGTGATGCGAGGGCCACCGTATGCACGATCAAGCACCACGTTTCGTCCACGTGGACCAAGCGTTACTTTCACGGCATGTGCTGCCTTCTTGATACCGCTGTGCAGTGCCTTACGTGCGTCCTCACCAAAGAGTACCTGTTTTGCCATATATGAGAGAGATTATTTAGTAATAATACCGAGCACACTGGATTCAGTGAGGATGTAGTATTCCTCGCCATCAATCTTCACTTCATCAAAACCATATTTAGAAAAGAGCACAGTATCTCCTACCTTCACGGTCATTGGGATACGTGTACCGTCGTCGTATTTGCCACTTCCTACCGCGACAACCTTGCCCTGCTCAGGCCGTTCTTTGTTAGCAGTCTCAGGGATAATGATGCCGGACGGGAGTTTCTTCTCCTCGCCCGCTTTCTCTGGCTTAACCACGATGCGGTCAGCAAGCGGTGTCACCGGAAATTTTGATGTGTTCGCCATATCGGGTGAAATTACTATGTATAAATGCGCACGGGTGGTTTGATTATACTGAAAATCAAGGTTGCTGTGCAAGTCTATAGAAAAAGGGCCGCCACGTGTTGTGGCAGCCCCTCATGTTTTGCTGAAGTCTCCAGCTAGGAACCGCTTGCGCGCTCCGTTGCCGTGAACTTCACTTCTGGTACCTCCACCTTTTCCTTCAGCGTGAATCCCTGCGTCGCCGGGTCGGCGACCAGGTTCGGAAACCGGTAGGTTTCCAGATTCACACTTCTGCCCTTGCTGTCCGTGACCTGCATGTTGCGCAGATCCACTTTCGCTTTTCTGAGGGCATCCTTCAGGAGCTTGTCCCCGTAGTCCTCCACGGTGATGGTGTGCGTAGCCTCTTGGCCATGGGCTGGTACCATTCTCAGCACCAGCTTTAACTCCTTCTTGATTCTCACGTGAGCTCCTTGTTCGGGTTTAGTACACAGTCTCCAGAGTGTCGACACGTTCTCCATGCCGCCACTTCTTCTTTCCATTTTGCCAGAACTGGGCGAGATTGGAAACGACGACCTGAGCCGCCCGAACCGAGACAGGCACGATGCCGTGCGCGCCGCAGGTTGGACGATCCGTCTTTTCGTCAGTGAAGTATGCTTCCTCGTACAGCTTGACGTCTTCCGGGTTGCACGGGGCAATCGCGAAGACATCAAGGAACCAGGCACGCACACGCGTGTCGCACAGCAGCTGTATGGTCGGGCGCATTTTCACCTGTTCCCAGACGAGTTTGCGCGCTGCCATGCTGTCCACGCAAACGATGACGTCCATGTGTGAGAGCGGTTCGCCCGCATACATGTCCGGAATCGTCTTTAGTTTCACGCCCGTTAACTGCTTTACCTGCGTGGCAAGTGCGTGAACCTTGAGCAGACCCATGTCTTCGTGCCGGTAGAGCGACGCGGGAGTGTTGTGGGACGAGACAGCATCGCCGTCTTGCACCTCAATCTCCCGCACGCCCATTTTGGTGAGGAATAGGGCGACATAGCTGCCGACCGACCCCACGCCGATGATGCGCACCTTGCGGGCGCGTGCCGGATCGAAGAGGTTGTCCTGATGTACGAAGTTTGCTGGTGCCTGACTCATGCTCCCTCCTTTCCTTTGGTAAGAACAGGCCAGTCCTCTATCTTCACTTCAGCCAGTGCTGGGTCGTACCCTTCCGTGAGCCAGCGGAGCACGAGCTCCACCGCGTCATAGAGCCGCATTTCGCTTGCAGCATCTTGGATAGCAAGACCCATGTTGCCGAAGCAGGCTACGCCCGCTTGGGAGATGTGTGGATGCGCTCGTCCGCGCGGATGTGCGGGGTTGCTCGACCAGACAAATATTTCGCTTCGGACGTACCGAATGACAAATGAACCGAATTGGTACACCTGTCCCTCGTGCGTTCCGGTGAGCGCAACAGTTTCAACATGCATCCCTCCGTCAACAGAAAGGATCCGCTTTACTGCGGGGTGGCTCGTGAGAGCCACCCAATCTTTTGCCCAGCGTTCGTGGTCGGGATTTTCCTGCACCTGCTGAAGCTTTTCCAACATCAAGATCGCCGTGCGCTTATCAGCAAGCAGCTTGGCCTGTTGTTCATCGAGGTTACGTTGTTGTTGGTCAATGTCCGCCAAATACAGTTTTGCGGAATTCGTGATGAGTCGCAGCTCTTGCTGGACCTCATATACAAACTCCTCTTCTTCGGTAATTGGCGTTTCTTCGCAAGGAACCCTTATTTCAAGATATGCATTCCAGGCAAGCCGGAGCACGCGCTTGAAGAGTCCAGGACCGTTGGTGTCCGGCAAGAGCCGCCTTGCGGCAGGCACGAGCGGAACAAACAAGTACAGCGTATTCCCCACGATTTGCGCGACTGAGTGCTCGTCTTCGTCTTTTACGACGTTTCCGTACCCTGCCGTCGGCCCACCGTGTCTGATTTTCTGGTACGTAGTACCGTCAACCAGGTCCAGGCCGCAGAGCTTCGTCCTCTTCAGGGTCGACACGTCGCCCGGAGGCGATGCGTCGATGACGATGTAGAGGTCGTACACATCGTCGCGAAGCGGGGTTGCATGTTTTGATTGCGGTGCAGCGAACAGCACATGCATTCCCGTACACGACGCAAGGAGCTGGATCGTTTTTGTGAAATCCTGACCCAGCCCATGCAAGAGCGAGAGTTCGCAGCCGAACGTCTCAATGTCATGCACGACGTGCGTGTCGACGGTAATGAGCGCACAGCTCTTCCCATCAACCGTGATGTCTCCACCACGCACCAACCCACTTTTCTCCTCCATGCCCGGAAGAGAAAAGTTGAAGAAGGCAGGCACGGGTGCTTTTTTGAGGAAGTGCTCGATCGCTTCGTCTTCAGCGTAGAACAGGAAACCAGGGATTTTGAATCCGTCCTGATCTATGACCGCTTCGTCCGCCTCCAGACCTTTTGCACTTTCGTGCGTGAGGGCATGGGCGAACTTCTTAGGCAAGAAGTACCGTGTGTTTGGCATAGAATGCCCTCCCAAGTGTGGTGTGAATGATTCAAGTGGTTTTGTGACCGTCCGTGCATAAAATACAACAAAAGTGAGAAAAAGCAATGTTTTACTACCACACACAATCTTGCCCTGTATGGGCCTGCCGTGGTACGCTCTCTTCTACAGATGGAGGCACTCACGGCAACATTGCCATACGCACAGATTATCCTCGCACTTCTCCTTATTGCTGGCATCGTGCTGCAACAGCGCGGTGCAGGCCTTGGGGGAGCGTTCGGCGGGGACAATTTTGCATCAACCTTCTACAAGCGTCGTGGCGCGGAGAAGTTTCTTTTTAATGCGACGGTAACGATCGCAATTCTCTTCGTGCTCTCTGCGGTAGCAGGGTTCTTCATCTAACTTTCTTCCCTTTTCTCTACATGAAGGAACGACTCCGGGATGCATTCCGGGCATCGACTCATTGGCGACACTCGCCGTTTTTGACGCGCATAGAAGCGCGTATTGCTGCGTTGTCTCCTGGGGATAAGGTTATTGCAGGCGTTCTTGCTGCACTAGTGGTACTCATGTCACTCATTGCGCTTGGTGCACTGCGTAGCCGTCTGCTGGTAGAGGTGCCAACATATGGCGGATCACTTACGGAGGGTATCGTTGGGTCACCACGTTTTGTGAACCCACTCCTTGCCCTTTCAGATTCTGACCGTGATGTGACGGCACTTGTCTATGCAGGTCTCATGGGTGTGGGGGAGAATGGTGAGCTTGTGCCAGTGCTTGCAGAAAAGTATGAGGTGTCAGAAGACGGGAAGACCTACACATTCACCCTGCGTGATGACACGGTCTTTTCTGATGGCTCCCCTCTTACCGCTGAAGACGTCGTCTTTACCGTCCTCAAGGCGCAGGACCCAGGACTGAAGAGTCCAGTGCGTGCTAACTGGGAAGGTATTCATGTGGAAGCAGAGGATGCGCGCACCGTGCGCTTTACCCTGCCCAAGCCATATGCGCCATTCCTTGAAAACA
>JAHFMT010000011.1:426-16929 GCA_023267735.1 Candidatus Kaiserbacteria bacterium | reverse complement strand
TGGCAGACACGGTAACCCGCGTACCATCATTGCCTGCACAGCATTCCTTATCGCACTCACCAACCCCAAGACCGTTGCGTATGACGTAGGGTTTCAACTCTCTTGTCTTGCCACTATCGGCATCATCTATGGCACACCGCTACTGATGCGGCTTTCCTTCTTCAGTACACCTGGGTATGCGGGATGGCGACTGATACTTGCGGCAACATTTGCAGCACAAGTAGCGGTCTTTCCCCTTACCGTTTCGTTATTTGAAAACTTCTCCTTCTCAGCCCTTCCTGCAAATATTGCGGTTGTAGCAGTGATGCCAGCACTTACGGTTGGTGGGTTTGTAGCAGTAATGGCAGGAAGTATCTCTCCCGTGCTTGGCGCATTCATTGCCCTTCCTCTTGCACTACTCCTTACCTACACCGAATACGCGGTACATATATTTGCAGCGATATGGATACCGTTTAATCCACGATTCACTCTATTCACCAGCGCGCTCTATTACGCGCTCTGTCTGTATGCAATCACTCGCGAGTCAGCTACTTTGAAAGCGAAACCTTGATCTTGGTCGCATCTTCTGGGAAGACGGTACGCCAGAATGGACGAAGGACAATGCGTGCACCACCCACCTCAGGGAATCCACCGTTGGTGAGGATAACTTGTGCGGCGTCTCGGGTCTTCCCCGCAACGGCTGCAGCAATCTTCTCTGACTGTACGTCCCATGCAAGCGTCGTGTTTCCAGAAAGAGCAAAGGAGAGCGTGGTGTAGGTTGCCTCCCATGGCTTCTCATCCTGTCCAAATACCATATGCAAATCTTTGGTATCTACGAAAGAGATTGGTTCGTTTTGATACTGTCCCACTGTCTTGTACGCCACTGCGCTGGCGAGTGCCTTTGCAGGCAGTACCACGGCGCGCATCGTTGCCTTTTCACGTACCTCTACCGAACCTGTTGCTGCAGCGGCATCAGGAAGTGATTCGTATGCGGTGCGGGTGCTGCCATCAATAAGCACATATCCCTCAGGTACTTCTGCAAGCAATGCTTCAGAAAGTTCGGTTGCAAGGGTGCCACGGAGCGCATCACGCTTTGCATCAGCGGTTGCTTTTGACACGGTTGGGCGTGTACCCGCAAACCCACCAGACATGTCGGCGGTAGAGCGAGCGTATACCAAGGTGTAGGAGGCACCACCCTTAAGACCTGGCAAAGTGAACTTGGTAGCGCCAATGTTGTACTTGGTACCCGCCTCATCCGCATATACGGTTGCGGTGGTTGAACCTGGAGTGCCCGCCTTCGCTGCAGGTACTTTTACAGAATCACGTACCCGGAAGATGAGACCTTCTGGAGATTCAAAGCGGGTGTTCTTGATGAGTGTCTGTACAGTTGCCTGTTCGTTATAAATCGTGATGCTGCCCTGTGCAGGAACCTGTACGGTTTCAGAACTTTCAGCGGTAACGGTTTCGCTCTTGGTGCGATCAACCGATACGACTTCATAGGCAAGTGTCCCTTCAGAGCGGGTAGCTGAAAGAGTGGCATCTACCGATACTGCTGCATTCTTTTGTGTTACCACCACTTCAGCGTTTGAGAAGATAACCAAAATACCTGCTGAGATACCAACGACAATGAGTGCAACGATAATCGTGCCCCACGGAGTACGGCGACGCGGTACATGGAAACTTTCGCGATGCGGTGTATGCGTCTCCTCTGCCTGCGGGAATTCACGGCGGCGAGATGGTGGAATGATGTCGTTGAGCGTTTTGGTCATGGCGTACGTAATTACGATATAGACACAGTATACCCCATACAAAACAGGTACCTATCCCCCGTGTTCGTTGCGGGCATATAAGGCAAGCAGGGCAAGGGGCAAATCAGCTTCAGCGGTACCTCGTACGGATACATACGAAGAAAGGTGGCTGGGAAGGACTGGCACAATAGCTAGCGGCTTATCAGACAACCATAGCGCGCGGAGTGCGGGTGCGTCCAGAAGCTTCTTCGCGACTTCACGCTCCCCCGGTGCGGCGATAACAAACACGGTGCGTGGCAGTGGGTGCCGTGAGCGTATATCACGCAACCCCAGCATGAGTGCGCTCACCCAATCAGCTTCTGCAGAGGCACGCGTTGCATCAAGTGCCAGTGAGGAGGTGGTATCTGCCATAGCACGTGTAGCAGCGAGCAGTGGACGCAATGATGCGGTGACTGACTGCACGTCATACGGCAATCCTTGTTTAATCAGCGCCATATCAACCGACGCATCAGAGATTGCTTGTATCAAAAAGTCTTGCTCATGCGGGAACACATCACGCAACACCGCATATGCTACCGGAAGCGCTGAGAGCAGACGTACCGCATGCGTATGAAATGCCTCCGTAACCATAGCGTGCACTTTGTGCGCGATGTCATCACGAATGGCAGAGGAAAGAATCGCAAGATCAGCATACCGTGCCCGTTTACCAAACGGCATAGAGGTCTCGTATCCGTTAAGTAGCACTCCCGCAACGATCTCTTCGGTAAGCAAGTGCTCTTTCGTACCCGTTACCGAGCGTGCGACCGCCTGCTCCATCACTCCCTTGGTAAACACAAGCTCACGACCATCATCACGCACCACATGCTCAACGCGGGCACGTGTCTTTTGCCACGGTGCAGCAATAGCGACCAACACCCGTTCAGGACGTGCGGTTCCTTCAACTCGACGTACCGCAGGCGCACCCTGCTCTACCAATGAACGAATGACTCCGGTAAGAGATGTTTCAAGCGCACGCACCTCCCCTTCACCCCCAATAACAATAGGCACGCGCACGCTGTGGTGTATCACCGGTGGCAGGGTGCCCGTTTGCGCAATATACGCGCCACCAACTGAGTCAGCAGCAATATCAACGACAATGCGTATCTCCTTTTTTGGTGCGTGCGAGAAAAGACCCATAGGGTAAGTATCAAGCACGTACACGCAAATCTCAAGTTGTGCTACTGCAGCACCGCCTTAATACGACGCACTCCTGCAGAAGACGCTTCTTCTTTAAGAATTTTGAAACGCTTACCACCTTCCCCGAGTACTCGGGTATTTTCTACGTGTGGGCCACCACAGAACTCTAGAGAAAACGCACTACCCAATTCCCCGACTGAATACACCGATACCGTATCGGGATACGTAGCACCAAACTCATGCTCAGCACCAAGCTGCTCCGCTTCTGCACGTGGCAACACCGTGCGCACTACCGGCAACCCCTCATCTATCTTTTCATTTACGATACGCTCCACTTCTGCAAGCTGTTCTGGTGTTACCTTCGCCCCGTATGAAAAGTCTATGCGCAACCGCTCAGCCGTAATGTTAGAACCACGCTGATGTACCTCAGAACCAAGCACCAGTTGCAGTGCCTTGAGCAGCAAGTGGTGTGCGGTGTGATACGCAACCGTCTGCTCACTGTGATCAGCAAGACCACCGGCAAACTTCTGCTCAGCACCTGCGCGTGATCCTGCCTTGTGTGCCTCAATCTGTGCACGCACTGCATCCATGGAAAGCATAATGCCACGCTCACGGGCAATCTCTTCAGTGAGTTCTATTGGAAACCCATAGGTGGTGAGGAGCGTAAACGCATCAATAGCATCCCCCATCTTCTCAAGCTCTTTCAGACCCTGCACCAGCGTCTTGCGGAACTTCTGTTCTTCTTTGGTAAGCTCTTCGGCAATCTTTCCCGCAGCAGCATGTACAAAGGGATACGCATCCCCATATACCTCAGTAAAGGAGGCCGCCGCGTCAGCGAGCACCGCATCCTTAATGCCCAGCGTGTCTGCTTCACGAATAGCACGACGAATAAGGCGACGAAGCACGTACCCCTGTTCACGATTCCCTGGCACCACCCCTGCTGCAATCATGAAGGTTGCCGAACGAATGTGGTCAAGAATAATACGAAACACACGAGTCGTGTTTGCGTCAGCGCCATATGCCACACCAGAACGCGCCTCAAGAAGTGCGCGTGGTGCATCAAATACATCAATACGGAACATATCGACATCACCACGTGTTGCCGCTACCATACGCTCAAGCCCACCACCAAAGTCCACGTTCTTCTTTGGCAACTCACCAAAGGACCCGTCAGCATTCTTTATGTATTGGATGAATACCGAGTTACCAATTTCAATAAAACGACCACAGTCACAGTTAGGGTGACAGGTAGGACCAAACGCAGGATCGTGTGGCGTACCAAAATCAAAGAATATCTCTGAATCCGTTCCCCCAATCTCTCCTGCAGGCATCTCCTCAGGAGTACCGGCACGACTCCACCAGTTCTTCTTTGCGTCATAGAAATGAATATGGTCATCAGACACACCGAGTGAACGCCAAATATCTGCTGCCTCGGTATCTTTGCCAATGCCGAGTGTGTCGTGTCCTGCAAAACAGGAAAAGTGCAGTTGGTCTTTTGGAAGACCAAGTTCTTTGGTAAGAAACTCATATACCCAGGGCAACTGTTCGTGTTTGAAATAATCCCCGAGTGACCAGTTCCCAAGCATCTCAAAGAATGTCGTGTGCCGGTTATCACCCACCTCCTCCACGTCTCCTGCACGAAAACACGTCTGTGCATTCACCAGGCGCACCCCTTCAGGATGCTCCTTGCCCATGAGGTACGGCACCAAGGGCTGCATACCAGAGGAAGTGAACAGGGTTGTTGCGTCACCCTCAGGAATAATAGGTGCGCTTGGCAACACGGTGTGACCGCGTTCCTTGAAAAAGGCAATATATGCTGCGCGTACTTCACCAAGAGTCATGCAAGAAAAGATACCATGGGTATGAAAAAACCGCCCATCCTTTTGCAAGGTGGGCGGTCTTTGGACCTGTCTCCGCGGCCTTCAGGCTGCGGGCACGTGCGAACCTGACTCGGGATCGGCCAGGAACGCGGGACATTCGGAGAATTGCCGATGGCGGTACGTCTCGAACACCGGATCGTGCTTCACGGCCTTCTGTGCGCGCGCCTGCATGGCGTGCCGCACGATTCTGGCGATGAAGTGGATGATGGACGCCACGACGAAAGAGATCGCGGTGATGACCACGAACCCGATGGCCGTTGAGATGTTCGTATCTCGCGGCTCCATGTTCGGAAACAACATCTCCGCGAACCCGACCAGCAGAACCAGCGGCAACGCGAACGAAGCGCTCGCCACCGACAGCCTGCCCTTGAAGGCGCTCCAGGACACGGTCGCAGCGGCCGCCATACAGACGAACGCCCACGACTCGAGACCCGTGCGGTAGAAGAAGAGAAGCATGCTGGCCACGAAGAACACCCCCGCGGCCAAACCGAGAAAGATTGTCTTTTTCATGGTGCTAAGCCGGTCTATAGCGTGCGAGGAACATCCTCGTACAAACCGTCCTTCCGAGTACTACAGTATCATATAAACAAGATATTGTCAATACCCCAAGCGGGTAGTGCTGAGGACCGAATCCATTGACAATCAGCTTCACAAGACTAGGATTCCCTGAGTTGTTCTTCAAAACCACTTACCCCAAAGGACGGTACCCATGCGCACTGCACGTACTCCGGCAAAAGGTACCTCGCCTACCACACAAGGTACCCACCTCTCACCCGCAGCCAGTCACCGTATCCGCAACGAGATCATCCTCAAGAATATGGGTCTCGTACACGCGGTTGCGTTCAAGTTCGGGTGGGCAGGCATGCCGCACGAAGACTTGGTACAAGAAGGTGTTATCGGTCTGGCTATCGCCGCGCAAAAGTTCGATCCATCTCGCGGCACCAAGTTCTCATCAGTTGCTGTTCCGTGGATCCGCGCGATGATAAGCCGATCGCTTGAAAAAGATGCGGTGGCCATATCAGTCCCTATACGCGTTACCAACCTCTTGCATAGCATCAAAAATGCAACGCAAGAGATTGTGGGAAGGACAGGCAATCAGCCAACGATCCAGGAGCTCATCGAGCACCTCGGTGTTCCTGAGTCTGCGATAAAGCTTGCCATGTTTGCAAAGTCGCACGCATCATCCCTGGACCAGGAAACTCTCTCGGACAAAGCAGGAAGCACCTTCTTCAGGGACAGGTTTGCTGACCAGACGGAGTTCGGAACAAGCACCTACGTTGAAGTGGAAAGTGAGCTACACGCAGCTGAGGCGCGAATGAAAGAATTTATGGAGGTGCTCGAAACACATCCAAAAATTTCACCGCGCAACTGCAGTGTCTTCAAGGTCCGGTACGGACTAGAAGATGGCGGACAGCCAGCACCGTTTCGGCAGGTGGCGAGTGAGTTCACCATGAGTCACGAACGCATTCGACAAATCATCGAGGGCGTATGGATACACCTTCGAAGAAAGCGCGTGGCCATGACCCATGCTGTCCTCTTGCAGGAAAGTGTCCGTCTGCAAGGACTTCGTGAAGTCATTGCTTCGGTACGACCATGACAGACCCCTGTCCGCACAGTGTGTGGGCAGGGGTTTTTCCATATCTCACCCGTTAGAAGAATGCCCGCACCTTCATGGTTGCGGGCATTTCATAAACCTTTTATGACGACAGACGAGACTTGCCACACGGTGCACTGGCATCTTCCTCCCGCTTCACCTCCCGAAACGGTACACAGTTGTCAGGTAATGGTGCATCCTGTCTAGTGCGTGTCTCCCGCTCATACAACACCCAACGCATGAGGGATGGAGCAAACACCGTGTACACCACCGACACCAACCCTGCCCAACATGCGCCCGCCAAAAGGCCAAAATACTCCCGCAACACAAACGACGGGAGAAGAAGTACGACCAGGAGAAATCCAAGCTTCTTTCCCATATGATGTTGCGTGTTGCAAGTAATGACACTCGGAAACACTCCGCAGTGACCCTGCAAGCCTCCCGTTCCACAGCCTAGAGGAAACTGCCCTGTTGTCAATTACTACTTCTTCCCTTTTCTATCTCCTGAAACCAGCCGCTCAAGACGCGCCACATTCTCCGCTATTTGATCAAGTCCTGCCTGAAATACTTCTGGCTTTACGGTATTGAGTCCGCAAGATGCAAAGATATCGCGTGGCGACTTGTGTTCACCCGCAGAAAGGAATCCGTCCACCTTCTTGATATACGCAGGATCTTCTACGACCCGACGATACAGTGATTTGGAAATAAGCTGTCCGTACGCATACGAATATACATAGAAGAAGTAACGTATATGGCTCCAGTACGTGAAGATGTATCCATCGGCTTCATCCACCGTAACGGCAGGTCCAAGATATGCCTGCATGTGCTTTTGCATAAGCGCCGCAATGCGCTCTTTCGGTACGTATCCCTCTTTACGAACCTCTGCATGTAAGTCCTGTTCAAAACGGAAACAAGCGACCTGACGGAATACAGAACCCATGTCGTCCTGCAGCGTGTCATGGAGTGCAATGATCTGTTCTTCCTTGGGCAACCGTTCAATAAGACGATGCAGTGCGGCTGTCTCAAAAAATGTACTCGCCGTTTCTGCAGTTGAGATTGGGTGTCCCTGATAAATCGGGCGCTGTGTCTTTGTTCGTTCTGCATGCACCGCATGACCCATTTCATGTGCAAGCGTCTTTAGAGATTCAAAGTCATCTATGTGATTCAAGAGAACGAACGTCGGCATACCAATGCCTGATGCACAAAACGCGCCACCTTCTTTTCCCTTTTTTGGATAGACATCTACCTGCCCACGCGCAAGCAACCGATCAAAGATATCAGCGTATGCCGGATCTAACTCACCAAATACTTCGCGTACCAGCTTCACCGCGTCTGCAAATGGCATCTTGGTACGCAACGAACCAACTGCCGCTGCCTGGTCTGCATACACGAGCTGTTTTTCACCCAACAAGGTGCGCTTCACCTTAAAGAACCGGTGTGCAATATCGTTATGCGCCGCGACCGTATCTACCAAAGAAAGAATAGTCTTAGGATCATTTTGATACCCACGCACGGTTGATTCATATGGATGCTTCATGCCACGCAACTCATCCTCTATCTTTTTGTTGCTATACACCGCATTGATTTCACTCTCGGCAATATCAGCAACGTCTTGATATATCGCACGCAATTTCCCATACAGCTCCCGGCGCTTTGGTGTTGGAAGGGTGCGTACCATAGCTTGTGCCTTAGGAAGTGGAAGCACTTCACCCTCAAACGACACCGTGTGCTTGTTCACAATATTAGACGTTGCCTGTATCCACCGTCCGTGCGAAACATCAGACTTAAGAGAGAGGATCTTTTCTTCAGCCTCGGTGAGATTGTATTTCGCATTCTCAAACAGCTGAGACAGCCAGTACCGATATGACGCAAGAACGGGAGATGCAAGAAATGCCTTCTGCTGAGCGCGGGAGATCTTTCCGAGTGCGAGTGGGAAGAACAACAGTTGATTACCACGCTTCGTTGCCCGTGCCTCAAGCCGAGCACTAAGTGCCTCTGCTTCCTTATCTGCGACATTCAGAATCTTTTTAAATGAGGCGTACTGAAGCGCCTGAGCACTTGGCAAAGACATGAGGGATTCGTACGCAAGAAGCGCATCCGCGAGCGCCTTAGCATTTCTAAGATACCGACTATCTTTGCGATACCGCTTTGCAAATGACGCTACCGCCGCATCAGCCTTGCGCTGATCTCTCTCAATGGCTGGATCTGTGAGACTTTTATACAAAAGCGTAAGATCCCACTCAGTCGGCATATCTGTTTTTTTCATGGACGTAGCTTATCAGAAACACGTTACAGAAACTACGACCAATCAATCGGCTGCCCCCCACGAGACACCAAGTACTCATTCGCCTTCATAAAATGCCCATTCCCAAAGAATCCACTATGTGCAGAAAATGGAGACGGGTGTGCAGACTCAAGTACCAAATGCTTTGTGCGGTCTATGTGCGCACCCTTTTGTTTTGCATAGTTGCCCCAGAGCATGAAGACAATCCCCTCACGCTCATCCGAAAGCGCCTTCACTGCAGCATCGGTAATCTGCTCCCAGCCCTTGCCCTGATGCGAACCTGCCTGATGTGCCCGCACCGTGAGTGTTGCGTTCAGCAACAACACTCCCTGTTTGCCCCAGCGTGAAAGGTCCCCATCGGTTGCTGGTGGTGTACCAGACTCATCACTGATTTCCTTGAAGATATTCTTGAGCGATGGTGGGAGAGTAACTCCAGGAGACACAGCAAAGCACAATCCATTTGCCTGCCGTTCTCCGTGATACGGATCTTGTCCCAAGATAACAACCCGTACTGCATCAAACGAACATACGTCAAATGCACGAAAGATATGTGCAGGCGCCGGGTACACTGTTGCATCCGTGTATTCTTTTCTCACAAACGCTGCGAGTTCAGCCGCATACGGCTGCTCAAATTCTTCTGCCAGTCGCCGCTTCCACGAAGCTTCCATTTTCACGTCCATGGCAGAAGTGTACCGTATGGACAGAAAACTTGACGTGTGTATATAAATATTGTATTTTCCATCTTGGAACAGCTGCCTATCTGTTTTGAATCGCATGACGAGCAATCGTACTGTTTCTGGCCGCAAGCCAGTAACCGTGTCCGCAAGACTATGGATTCTCACTGGCACAAGATGGAGTCTTTGCAATGAAAAACTTCCCGAACGTCCTCGAATCGGTGCATCCCGAGCTCGTGCGCAAGTACGAGGAGCACAACCTCAAGGGCACTACCCTGGAGAGCGTGTACCAAGCGACGAAGCTTCATGAAGAAACCGAAGACGGTTTCATGTGGTTCAGGTTCAAATGGGTACTTCTTCTCGTCGGCGTAGCCGTCCTGGGGCTGGTGATCGTCGTGAAATACCTGACGTGGATGCCTTGGTGGGCACCTCAGGTGCCCATGGTCGTGGTCGGTATTCTGGCGATCTACAGCACGATTCGCAAAGGCCGACAGCTCAAGAAAAGCGCTGCACAAAACGTGGCGCATAAGCACATCCTCGAGGCCTTTGCGGCTACCGTGGATAAGCTGAACCCCACCGGTCGAGGGATTGAAATGCACACCGGAACCACCGTGCGTGACATACTCTGTCATATCGCACTACGGATTGTACGTGCGGAACAAGACCTCGACACAGTGCGCTTGGGAGAAACGAGGGATCTGCACTCCATGCTGGATCACATCAACTTCATTCTGTTGCAGAAAAAGAACCTCGACGTGACCCTGACGGCAGCAGAAAAGTTCGGTCTCGTGTTCAAGAAAAAAGAACTCTTCGCTGCAGTGCAGGTGGAGACCTGAGTACCTTCGGTTCAAAAACGCAGGCACCTCGCAAGGGGTGCCTGTTTTCTTTTGTATATAAATTATATAGACGCACCCTCAGAGAGAAGCAACGCCCGCTTTTTCTTCTCCCCACCCCGGTTATATTCCCCCACCTTTCCATTAGCACAAATCACGCGATGGCAAGGCACCGTTGGGTCATAGTTGGCTTTCATGATAGTGCCCACCGCCCGCGCAGCCCCTCTACTCCCCGCACGTATAGCAACCTCCCCATACGTCATCACTTTTCCTTTCGGTATCTTTCGCACCACCGCCAACACCTTTTGCGTAAAAGATGTTGACATTATTTCTTGCGAGAAATCTCCAGCAAGGTCTTCCCCGCTATCTCACGATACGGACAGTATTCACATCCCTTTCCTTTCTCAGGAATCGCATCATTCTCCAAACACGCACGCAGACGCTTCAGTTCTGGATGGATCCACGAATCATCACCTTCATACGGCAATATGGTGACATCAAACTCCAGCTTTGCATCAAATGCTGCACGATCATTGAGTGCATTTGCATATACAAAGTACGCAATGGGAGAAACGGGAAAGCCATTCATACGGAAAAGCCACTGATATATCTCCACCTGCCGCTTATACGCAATCTTCCACTCATCATCCAGGGTTATCTCTTTCTTGCCACCGGTAGCTTTGTAGTCAACGATATGGAGTTCACCCTTGCTGTTTTGCCACACATCATCAATACCCCCACGCAGTATCAAATTGGTTTCTTTGTCATGGTACTTAATCCCTCGCTTAAACGCATCACGCCATTCCTCAAGGTTTTCATGGGCATACGGCACCGCATCAATACCGTACGTACGCATCAGCGGATGCGCTTCACCTTTTGCACGACGAATATCAAACTCTTTCTTACACAACTCATCAACCACGTTGTTGAGGGTAAATGGTGGCGTGTCAGGACGACCAATACCATAGCGTGCCTCTATCCAAAAGCATCGCGGACATTCAATAAAGCGATCAAGCTTTGAACGAGACAGCGTATACGGCGCCGTTTGTGACGGTGTAAATCGGCCCCATTCTTTTACTGTGTATCCTTTCCAGGGCATTTACTCGGCAAACGTAGCAAAGCGTGTTTCTACACGCTCACCCGTTTCAAAATCTATATACACACTGTCGGTAGCACGATCAAACACATCATCACCGTTATCGCGATAGAGCACGATGACGTAGTCACTGTGAGGAAGCGTAGGCAGTACCATTGGTACGACGACATCCGTGCGTGCATCACGGGTACGTGCCGCACCCCACACGTTACCCACACCAAACTCAGTCACTGGCTGTACCGCCACCCACACTCCCGGAGCCGGCACATCAACCGACGCCACGTGCACTTCCATACCTGGAGCCTGATCAACCACCGTCACGGGACCTGCAACCTCTGCAGCGGGCGCAGGTGCCACAACCGGCGTACGGGTAGCGTAGTAGATACCAACAATAATGAGTATAAGGAGCACCGCAGCTCCGTTGTACACCCATGGTTTTTTTAGAAAAGAAAGAATGTTACGCATGATCATATGGTGCACCCAACCCAGCACTTTCTGCAAGTGCCTCTCCGGCGTGTTCGGGGGTAAATGCAAGCTCACGCAGCACACCCCGGTTCTTCAAGAGCAGGTCACACGACACAATCCCTTTATCAATCAACAACCGCTTCTCTGCCTTCTTCAAGGTAGTAAGTGCTGTAATGGGATAGGCACCTGTCTCAATAATCATGTCGTAGAGGTTCCCCTTTGCTGGATAGCTCCAGCCAATAAGCTCAATGCCTGCACACTGTGCATACGCAAGCGCATGACTGGTGAACTTAGTGTTGGTGATAAGAAACCCACGATCAACAGGGCAAGAACGTTTGGTCGGGTCACACTTCCAAATGTCATCAAATCGCGCCTTCACATAGAGCGCCACCTTCACATCCGTCTTGTATCCTGGATCATTGTGATACTTCAGTTCAGCGGCAAGCGTCTCGTTGCCGCGGGTCGCATACAAATCAAGCTCATGCGGCACACATCGTCCCTCCGCAATCTTTCGTCGCTCCACCTTCCATCCCTGCAACGCAAACAGATTCCCTACAAAATCTTCAAATGGGTGCCCGGTTGGGCCAAGCTCAAACAATGCACGGCGCAGGCTATACCGGGCAGCAGCCGTACGTGCCTCACGACGTAGCAATGAAAACGCTCGCTTATAAATATCTGCCGTGCGGGTACCTGGCACAATTTGTGCTGCCACCCGTTCAGCAATACGACGGGCGTTAAAGGTACCAGCACCGGCGCGCACCAACGACTCTTCAAGCTTTCCCTGATCAAACATGTCCTCGTTACCATCGGACTTGAGAATGCGCACGCCGGTAGGAGAAGTTGCCATTGATTATTTGATAGCGACTGAAACCTCTACCCCATTAACGAGCACCTTGGTGCCTGCCTGCTCAGCAGCGGCAATTGATACTGAAAATGGAATATCCGTGGCACGCATAAGACACATACCTTCTGCTGCGGTGTGGGTGACAGAAATCGTAATCACCCCATCCGCACCTACCGCCGCCTCCGCCGCCACCTGATCACACGGAGTTGGTGCTGCAAGTGTACCCGCAAAGGTGTGTGTGCCTTTTTTGTACGTATGTGTCATCGCTAGCACCGGCGCTGCTTCGGTCTCCGGAGTGGCTGTCTCGGTAGTCATTTCAGTACCGGTACGAGTAGCAAAAAACACTACCCCACCCCCAAGCACTATGAGACACGCCGCAATTCCTTTCTTAAAACGCATACGCCCATCATACCACTATCGGATGATACCGCCGCCAAGTACCCTCTCCCTGCTATAGAGCACCAAGGACTGCCCACCTGAAACCGCCTCCGCAAGCGGTCCCGTTGGCGTAAAGGTTGCAGAGGCGGTGTCATACACACCCGCAACACGGGGACCGTGGTAGCGATACTCTGCGTCACACGAAACGGTACCTGTTTCTGCTGCATGCCATACCACATCCGTAAGTGCGAAGCGGGTGGTCATACCGCCAGATACCAAACGTTCGTTTGATACCACAATGACATTGCGTGCTACGTCTTTGCGACGCACATACCACGGCCCCTGTGGGAGCGGCACGCGCTCACCGATGGTGTAGAGGAGCGCACCCTCATGTGTTCCTACTAGAGCACCCGCCTCATCTACCGCTTCCCCAAGATGACTCCCATATTCAGCACGTAAAAAGTCTTCAACAGAGATACTCCCCAAGAAACAAATACCCTGACTGTCTTTCTTTGTGGCAACGGGCAGATGGTGTGCGCGTGCATACATTCGCACCGCATCCTTCTGCATCCCTCCAACTGGAAACAGCGTCTGTGCAAGTGCATCAGCAGAAACGGCCCACAAGAAATAACTTTGATCTTTTGCTCTATCAACACCCCGCAAGAGCACACCGTCTTCGCTTCGCGCATAGTGTCCAGTGGCGATGAAGTGGGCACCGTGCAATTTCGCATATGCAAAGAATGCACCGAACTTCACTTCTCGGTTACACATCACATCAGGATTCGGTGTTCTGCCTGCACGATACTCCGCAAGCAGATAGTCAATAACACCTTTCTTGTATTCCCGTGATGCATCAAGCGTTACAAATGGAATACCAAGATGTGCCGCGACACGCATCGCATCACGACGATCCGCTGCCCAGGTACAAGGCATGCCTGGTGGGTACCAGCCCTTAATAAACACCCCCGTTACGTTCGCTCCTTGCGATACAAGCAGTGCTGCCGAAACTGCAGAATCAACACCTCCTGAGAGTCCGACGAATATCTTCTTTCCCGTTAGCTTCATGCGGCGACAATACCACAAAACCACCCCAGTTCTCACTGGAGTGGTTTTAACAAAGACCACGAAGGTCAGCTTGGTTTATCCAGACCGGAGCATCTAAGCGCAGCAGCTCCTGCCGCGCGCCTAAGGTGACGGTACACTATTCCGCCCAGATACACCCCGGCGATGGTTCCGACCAGCGTGGGCCATTGTGCTTGTACAAAGGACAGGATGACTTGCATGAACACCTCCCATATAGAACCTCACGAGCTTACCACACTAATCTAAATACTTTGCGCGATTCGCCTTATGCTCTTCAAACGTCTTGGCGTACCGCATTACGCCGTCACGACCGGTGAGGTAGTAGAGGTAGTCTGTTTTCACAGGGCTAGCGGCTGCACGCAGTGATTCACTGCCTGGGTTTGCAATCGGCGTAGGTGGCAACCCACGATTCCTATACGTGTTGTACGGAGAGTCTATATCTAAATCAGCATGACTTGGATGATACGTATCGGTACCTTTAATGTACCCAAACACGGCATCCACCTGTAGTGGCATACCTATGGCAATACGCTTCCACAAAATACCGGCAATGACTTGCTTCTCCGCAAAGGTCTTCGCTTCTTTCTCAAGGAGAGACGCCATGATGACAATATCGGCACGGGTATGTCCAGAAACATCAATGGCCGGAGCGAGATCATTCATGCGTGCATCAAAGGTACTGCGCAAAGTACTGATGACATCTTCTGCAGAAACGAATGGCGAGAAGAAATAGGTATCAGGAAAGAGATATCCCTCTTGTGGTGTGGCGTTCGCAAGAAATGCCGCACGGTTAAATGAGGCAAGCTCTGCGTACAGAATATCTGCCATGTCTCGTACCGTTACCCCTTCAGGAAAGGTGACTCGCACCGGTTTTGTGCCATCGGTACCTCGCACTAATGACATTGCGAGCGCCACAAGCCCTTTGGGCGTATCAAACACATAGCTGCCTGCCTGCACATGCCTATTCCCCACAATCACCCGGAAGAGAAATGGTGAACGTATCGCACCTGCATCCACTAACAGATTCGCGGTACCAATCACACTGGCACCCTCTGGTACGACAACGACGGTACCTAGGGGAAAAGTGGTCGGCGCCACCACAAACACATGCACAAAGGAGAAGATAATAATCACTGCCGCAATACCTGATGCGGCATATGTATACGGACGTGCCGCAAGTGCAGCACGGACAGGACTCAATCGCGCAGCAAGATTCAGCATGATTACGTAGGAAGATTGGATGGTGCCTCTCCCGTGCTTGACTGGATGCGCGGCAGCGATGGGGTTGAAACGGTTGAGGATGGGATGTGGAATACCGTTGCCAATTCTTCCGTAGAGAGAATCATAGTATGTGGCGCAATGTATGGTGGATAGAAAAACGCACGACGACGATACAGCTCTACCGCCTCATGCATAAGTGCACGCTTCTTCTTGCCATTTGGGTCTTCCCACGGATATCCCTTGAGTGCATTTGAAAGCACTGCCTCAGTACCAAAGGAGTTGAGCTGCTCTGAGTTAAAGGGCTTAAGCATAAGACTCACGAATGCACCCGCAGCAGGGTACGGACGCTTTTTATCTTGCATGTATACCGCACGCATACCTACCTCAAACCCAAGCTTGCTGGTATTGCGCTCTATGGCCGCCATCGTTTCTGATTGACCCTTGGTTGGATTTGGGAATCCGTCCGCCTCTATCATCTTGCCAGTTGCCGGATCTTTGTACTTCGTCTTCCCCACCGTCTCCTTACGAATCTTTTCTATCTCCTCACGTGCTTCATCCTGCCACGTATACAGCTTCCCCTTTTTATTCTTCTTGCCATGGTACTTCTCTGTCTTGGCAACACGAATAACCATCTGGAACCAGAGTTGCTGGCCGGTGGTAAAGGAGCCCATGAGTTCAAGCACCTGTGAGAGTGGATCTACCAACTCATCAGGATCGGCACCTCCTGGCTTGTCCAAGCCAAAGTCCACGTACGTCCGTATTGGATACGGGTCTGCCTTGCCAAGCTTGTACTCATACGCCTCCATGGAATAGTCCGGTGTGAGCGGGTTAAAGGTACGGGAATAGTCTTCCGCTTCAACAATTTGAATTGTTGGGTACTGTGCATACAAATAGTTCTCAACGGCAGGACGCATATGAGCGAGTGTCCATATGAAAAAGCGCACCTGCCCTTCAATAGACACGATTTCAAACGACCACCACGGGCGCACACCACCTGTAACAAACTTCTTGTGCCAATGAGCTTCACCAATACCAATATGCATACCGGCAAACACCGTCTCCATCGCAAGTGGTGTCTTGTGTATCTCACGAGGTACGCGTATTTCAAGGAGAATCGCTTTTGAGTTTGCGGCAGCGCGCCAGCGCAAATACTCATGCCACTTGCCAAAGGCAAGCCCCACGAGCATCACCGGAAGCCACAGTGGTGCAAAGAAAAATGCAAACCCCCAGTTCTGCAGAGACTGCACC
>JAHFMT010000011.1:0-395 GCA_023267735.1 Candidatus Kaiserbacteria bacterium | reverse complement strand
GTATAGGAAAGAGAAATGCCGGTACCCATACCGGAAAAGAAAAGGCATAGGTATTAAAAAGAGTCTTTTGAAACTTTTCCACCGCCTCCATGCCTGGAAGTCCATCAAAGAATGCCATACTAGAAGTATACCTCCCGATAGACGGGAGCAAAGCGCCTTATACGAGCGTCAGAGGGCATAAGCTCCACCATGCGACGATACGTCGCCTTTATTTGTGAATACGATATCTGTGTTCGTCGGCGATGCCGAGGCGCTTTTGTTGCGTGCCTACACTACACACAAAGTCATTGCGCACACAGCGCTCCTGATTACCATTGGATGTACCTTCTTCGCAACAACGCACGCGTTCTTCCCTCCCTCAGCCGAAGATGCCATCTCGTTTCTTGATGTAGGGC
>JAHFMT010000010.1 GCA_023267735.1 Candidatus Kaiserbacteria bacterium | reverse complement strand
AGGCTTTAGAGAAATACATCGCGAGTGGCCGCTTGCGGTATTTTCTGGTGGACGTACCCATCATGAACTTCTACTCATTGAGGTGGGCGGAGCTCCGACACACACTACTCGTCCTACGCCCGGCCTGTATCACATTGGGTTTAAGGTGGCTGATTCCTCTGAAGAGTTAAAAGGCGTATACCGTGAGCTGCAAGAAAAGCAGGTGCCTATCATTGGTCTCACTGATCACGAGGTAACGCATTCCATATACATCACTGATCCTGATGGAAATGAACTTGAGCTATACGCTGATATTTCTGATGCGTGGAAGAACGATCCTTCTGCAATTGCAGCACCCGCAAAGAGACTGTCATTTGAATAGTATGGAGATACACAAAGCAGATGCGCGAGGGACTGGTGAATATGGCTGGCTTGCAACCCGCTACTCCTTTAGCTTTGCCAACTGGTTTGCACCATCTCGCATGGGGTTTGGTGCCTTGCGAGTACTTAATGATGACCGCATTGCGCCAGGCGCAGGGTTTCCACCACACAGTCACAAAGACATGGAAATCATCACCATCGTTACTGAAGGTGCCGTGGCACACACTGACAGTACTGGTGGCGCAGGCGTGGTGCGTGCTGGCGAGGTGCAGGTAATGAGTGCGGGGAGTGGTGTCGTGCACAGTGAATACAATGCATCAGATACTGATCCGCTCACTCTCTTTCAAATATGGATAGAGACGGCACAACAGGGTATTGCTCCACGCTATGCGCAAAAGACTTTCTCTAAGAAAGAGACCGCTACCGTATTGGTTACTCCAATAGCGTTTGAGGGAGAAGCACTTGGTATACATCAAGACGCCTATATTACCCGAGTGCAACTCGCTGAGGGAGAAACCTATACCTACACGCTGCATGATGCGCTGCATGGGGCGTACGTGTTTGTTATTTCTGGTGAACTGTCAGTGGCTGGTTCGTTGCTGAACGAAAAAGATGCGCTCGCTATTTCTGATATGCAGGATATTCCTCTTGTGGGAGACACCATGGCTACTGCGCTCGTTATTGAAGTGCCACTTTCATAAGTTGTCTTTCTTATATGCAGGTATATACTGCTCCATCAGGGTGTTCTTCACAGAAGGGATTACAGCATGGCCACCAGCGTCAAGGAACAAAGACCGCCAGAGCAAAAGGTTCTCACTTGCGGATTCTGCCCGAATCCGTTACCGGAAAAGGGCGGTGAGGACCTGAAGATCGGGTTGCTTGAAGGCAAGGGGTGTACCGACTGTGCCGAACGGGCAAGGTCCGGGAAACTCGTTCCACTTCCCGTTGGATAACGCAAGGAGTTCAACGGAAGGGGCGGCACACACGTGCCGCCTTTTTGTTTTTGGTATTACACAGGTGCAGTACCTATTCATAGAAATTACACACCCCTCATACGGTATACTTTTTACATATGAAGATGACTTTCTTTCGTGCACTTCCATTTATAGGTTTCGCATTACTCGCTACGGCAGCCATGCCTTCTTCTGTTCACGCAGCAGCGTGTACTTTTTCCCGCGATCTTGATTTCGGTATGGAGGGTGAAGATGTGCGCTGTCTCCAGCAGTATCTCAACGGTGCGGGGTACAGCATCGCGACTTCAGGGGTTGGTGCTCCAGGACATGAGACAACTCAGTTCAAAGACAAGACAAAGCAGGCAATTATTAAATGGCAGGTAGCGAATAAGCTGGTGCCTGCAGCAGGATATTTTGGTGCAAAATCACGTGCAGCATATCTTGCGCTTGTAGGTAACACCGCTCCAGGCACTGGCACCTCTCTCCAGGAAATACTTCAGAAGCAGTTGCTTGCACTCCAGCAACAGCTTTCTACAGCACAGGGTGGCACACCAGCACCGGCAAGCTCAGGTAACGCAGACACCGATGCCCGAAACGCTATCGCTGATGCTGTCTCCACGCTTGATAAGGCAAAGAAACAAGTAGAGAAGGCAAAAGACGATGGGGAAAGTATCGGTCGTGCTGAAAAGAGACTCGCGGATGCCGACGATGACTTCATGGATGCGGTACGCTCATACTTCAAGGGTCACCTTGATGATGCACTTGATAGCGCTCGTGATGCGGCGAAGAACGCCGAGAACGCATATGAAGATGCAGGCGGACAGTCTCATTCTGATGAAGTGGAATCATATATTGATGACGTGCAAGATTTGATTGATAAGGTAGACGATGAGATTTCGGAGGCTGAAAATAATAATAAGGATGTACGCTCAGCAAAGACACTCCTCAAGAAGGCGCAGGTAAAGCATGATGATGCGGCGGACGCGCTTGATGCAGACAACTTCGATGACGCAGAAAGTCTTGCGGAAGATGCAGAGAAATTGGCCGACGATGCGAGTGATGCCATAGGCGAACGTGATCGCAGGGATGTGCAGGAAGATCTTGATGATGCACGTAATGAACTTTCTGATGCCCGTGATGAGGTGCAAAAAGCAAAAGATGATGGGGAAAGTGTACATACCGCAGAACGTCTTCTCGATGATGCTGAAGGAAAGCTTGATGACGCAGAAAACGATATTGATGATAACCACACCAGCGATGCAGAAGACCTGATTGATGAGGCCCTTGATCTTGTTAAGGAGGCGCTTGATAAAATCTAATATATGGCTCGTACCAGCACCTACCTGAACTTTAGTCGCAACACCGAAGAAGCCTTTGCCTTCTATAAGACAGTATTCGGTACCGAGTTTGAAGGCCAGCTCATGCGCATGGGAGAGGTACCACGTATGGAAGGCCAACCAGAAATGAGTGCCGAGGACGCCAAGCTGGTTATGCACGTTGCACTACCTATTCTTGGTGGGCACATGCTTATGGGTACTGATGCACCGGAATCTATGGGCTTCACCGTACGGTTTGGTAACAACCTGTACATAAACCTTGAGCCAGATACCCGTGCCGAAGCAGATCGCCTGTTCGCAGCACTCTCTGCAGGCGGCAAGATAGAGATGGGTATGCAGGATATGTTCTGGGGCGCATACTTTGGTTCCTGTACGGATAGGTTTGGCGTGCAGTGGATGGTGAATACTGCAGCAAAGGCCTAAGCGTATTTACAAGCACAGTATTTTATAGTACTGTCAAAGAGAACCGCCGGTGCGGTTTTCTTTATTCCGCACAGGGAACCTATTATTTTACTTCATGCAAGAGATACGAAATATCGCGATTATCGCACACGTGGACCACGGCAAGACTACCTTGACGGATGCGCTTATGCGCCAAACCGGCGCCGTATCTGACGCCTCCGTGTCCATGGACAGCAACATGCTTGAGCGCGAGCGCGGTATCACTATCTATTCCAAGAACACCTCTATTGAATACAAGGGAACGAAGATAAACATTGTGGACACCCCAGGCCACGCAGACTTCGGTTCTGAGGTGGAGCGCGTGCTTCGCTCTATTGATTCCGTGCTTCTTGTCGTAGATGCCCAGGAAGGCCCTATGCCACAGACACGTTTTGTATTGAAGAAGTCTCTTGAGCTTGGTCTCAAGCCAATCGTGGTACTTAATAAGGTAGACAAGCCAGCGGCAGACCCTGCACGTGCTGAAGAGCAGGTACTTGAACTTTTCCTTGAGCTCGGTGCATCCGATGAGCAGTCAAACTTTCCAGTGGTATATGCTATTGGCCGTGATGGTGTGGCAAAGCGCTCCATGAAGGAGTTTCCGGTATCTCAAGAAGAGACGAACGATCTCTCGCCATTGCTTGATGTAGTACTTGAACATGTACCAGCAGCATCTACCGGTTCTCCAACAGCACCTGCACAGGCACAGATCTTTAACCTCGGGTACGACAATTTCCTTGGTCGTCTCGCTATTGCCCGTATCTATCAGGGAACGCTCAAGTCGGGTGCTTCTGTGTTAGTGAAGAAGTCTAACGGTGAGAGCCGTCCTGCAAAGATAGTAAAGCTCTTTACCTTTACGGGTCTTGAACGCACCGTTGCAGAAGAGGCAAGTGTTGGAGACATTGCGGTAGTTGCAGGTATTCCTGACGCCTACATTGGTGAGACTATCGTTGCCGACGCATCAGTTGAAGCTTGTCCTTCTATTGCGGTTGATGAACCAACCATTGCAGTGAACTTCTTGGTGAATAACTCACCGTTTGCAGGTCGTGAGGGTAAGTATGTTACGTCCCGTCAGATTCGTGAGCGCCTTGAGAAGGAGCTTGAGATTAACGTAGGCCTGAAGATTGATTTTGATTCCGCAGACTCTTTCAAGGTGTCTGGTCGCGGTGAACTTCACATTGCGGTGTTGCTTGAGAACATGCGTCGTGAAGGGTATGAGCTCCAGGTATCTCAGCCACAGGTAATTATCCGTGAGGAGAATGGCGTGAAGATGGAGCCGTTTGAAGAAGCGACTATTGATACACCTATAGAATACCAAGGCACTATTATTGAGAAGCTTGGTATGCGTGCGTTTGTGTTACAGGACCTCAAGCAGCACGAGAATACCGTGCGCCTGACCTTCGTTGGTCCTACCCGTGGCCTTCTTGGGTACCGCAACCAGTTCGTTATTGATACGCGTGGTGAAGGTATTCTGTCTGCACGTGTGGTGGGCTTCCAGCCATATGCAGGTGAAATTAAGAAGCGTGTGGTGGGATCCATGGTATCTATGGCAACCGGCAAGGCGCTCGGATACTCCCTCTGGACCCTGCAGGACCGTGGCGTGCTCTACATTTCTCCAGCAGTTGAAGTATATGAGGGTATGGTTATCGGCAACACCTCAAAGGGTGAAGAGATGATGGTCAACCCTACCAAGGGCAAGAACCAGAGTAACGTGCGTTCTTCAGGAACGGACGAAGCTATTAATCTCGTACCGCCATACCTCCTTACCATTGAACGTGGTCTTGAGACCATGGCAGAAGATGAGTATCTTGAGATAACTCCTGAGAACACTCGCTTGCGCAAGCAATTCCTTACGGAGAACGATCGCGTGAAAGCTCGTCGGTAAGGTGTATGAAAAAGGAGGGTCACTGAACCCTCCTTTTTGTTTACTGCTATAACCCGAGACGCTTCAGGAATTCAGCAAGCTCCTTGTCTTTAATGGCACGGAAGCTATTTGGGGCAAGGGGACCAAGTTTGATATTCAAGATACGCACCCGCTTCAAATCAAGCACCTGGTTCTTCATTGCTTCCACCATGCGGCGGATCTGATGTTTCTTGCCTTCAGTGAGGGTAATACGGAAGGTGCGCTCGCCGGTTACCTCTACGGTGCACGGCTTTGTCTGATACCCTTCAATGTTTACACCTGCTTCCATGCGCTTTGCGAATCCTTCACGAAGGTTTCCATGTGTAGTGACGACGTATTCCTTGTCGTGCTCACGATCAGGGTTGAGCAGGCGGTCAGTGATGCGACCATCGTTGGTGAGGATGATCAACCCGTATGAGTCTTTATCAAGGCGACCGATAGGGAACGTGTCGGCGAGTTCAGGGAACTTGCTTACGCTTCCCTTAATATCCTCTTCGTCGTCCCCCTGGGGAGAGTGGGTAATGACTCCACGTGGTTTGTTGTATGCAAAGTACTTAAAGGCGGTTGGTTTGCCTCCGGCACGTACCTCTACCACATCTCCTTCGTCTACCTTTTCACCCATAAGGGCAACACGGCCGTTGATATAGACACGGCGTTTGGCTATGAGTTCATCAGCACCACGGCGGGTGGAGGCTCCTTGCATAGCAAGGTAGCGGTTAATACGCATAGGGTATCCCTCTTCTGTGGGCGCAGCGGTCTGCATCTTAGGTACAGGTCGAGAGCGGTGTACGGGGCGCTTGTGTGTCTTTGGAGCACCTTTGGCACGCTTGGTAAAGCGAAATGGCTTTGGCATGTCTACACCCTAGCATCTTACGTGTCAGTGGTACACTCGCCATATGAAAACCGTAGTTGTGCACGACAAGATGCAACAGGGGTATCGCTACACGTTGACCGCACCTATGGGCAAGAACTTTGATCCACGCTTTACTCCAGGACTCACCCCACAGGAGATGCTCAGGATGGGTGTCTTTGGTGGTGTGTATATGCGTGACTGCACCAAAGAGTTTCCTGTCTCCTGGTTCACCCATGCAAAGTTTCAACAAGACGGTGTGTACAAACAAGATCCAAAACTCAATTACTTTAGGGTAAAAGCAAGTCAGTCACTCGCAGTCTGGCGTAAGAATGGATGGATACATAAAGATGATCCACGAGGATGGTTCCAATGGTACTGCCGGTACTATATGGGGCGTCGCACACCCGTTGAGGATGAGAGGCAGATATGCCGCTGGGTGGCGATGCGCCGTCACATCATGCAGTTGATAGGGAAATGTAGACGAGGAGATGAGACGTGCGAGCCACGTAGGCGCCAAGCGCTACTGCACTGGGCGTATGACAGCAGAACGATTTAACCTTTTGGCTCTAGATCAAGGCACACTGAGTTAAGGCAATAGCGTTTTCCGGTGTCGGTAGGTCCGTCATCAAAGACGTGACCGAGGTGCGACTTGCATACGGCGCAGAGAATTTCTGTGCGGTGCATACCGTGCGCCGTATCTTCTTTGTAGATAACGGCACCAGGAAGTGCCGCATCAAACGAGGGCCATCCGGTACCAGAATCAAACTTTGCGTCTGAGGAGAAGAGCGGGTTGCCACACGCAACGCACTGGTACGTTCCGGAGGTCTTTTCGTATACGTATTTACCAGAAAAAGGTGCTTCAGTGGCACCATGTGCAAGGACGTTATACGCCTCCTCGCCTACGCGTTCCTTTAAAGTGTCGTCGTGCATATATCCACAGTGTACCGCGAAATGGCTTCTCCGCGTACAATGCAAAGGATGCCACGCAAAAAGAAAGAAGTTGTTCCCGAGGTGCCGCCACCTAAAAAGAAGCTCCATCCATATATGGTGCCAGCATTTCTTGGTGCATTGGTATTGGCAAGTATCTACCTCACCACCTTTGCAGATTTCCGTGCACTTGAATATACGCTCGACAAAACGATAGAGGCACCCAAAAGAAAGGAGCTTGATAAAGATGAGTACAACCGACGTATGCTTGCGTTGGCACAGATATTCCCTACACCAATTGACCCTGCTGCTACCACAACTCCAGCAACACCCTATACCACCGCAACATCTACGAATACGCTCAGTGTTGCAACCAAGATGCGCGCCTGGCCAGTAGCAACGCCGTATCCGAGAGCAGGTGCGCTCCTTCCGTTTAATCGCATCATTGCCTACTACGGCAACTTCTACTCAACCCGTATGGGCGTGCTCGGTGAATATCCTGAGGAGCAGATGCTTGATATGTTGCGCAAAGAAGCAGCTGCATGGGAGGCGGCAGATCCCACAACCCCGGTAGTGCCCGCTATTCACTACATTGCATCCACCGCACAGGGCAGTGCTGGAGAAGATGGTACGTATCGGTTACGTATGCCTGATACCCAGATTGATCACGCACTTGCGCTCGCAGACAAGCTCACTAACGGCATCGTGTTTCTTGATTTACAGGTGGGGTTAAGTTCAGTGCAGAAAGAAGTGCCGGTGCTTGAGAAATACCTCTCCATGCCAAATGTGCACCTGGGTATTGATCCTGAGTTTGCCATGCATGATGGACGAAAGCCTGGCAAGTACATTGGCACACTGGATGCAGCAGATGTGAATTGGACTATTGAGTACCTGAGCCGTTTGGTACGCGAACATGACTTACCGCCAAAGGTACTTATTGTGCACCGCTTTACGTACGACATGCTCACCAACGCTGAGCGCATTCATCCGACACCAGAGGTGCAGGTGGTTATTCACATGGATGGATGGGGGACGCCAGAAAAGAAAAAGGGTACATATCAGCACGTGATTATTCCTGAGCCAGTGCAGTTCACCGGCTTCAAACTCTTCTACAAGAATGACCTCAAGCCGCCCTCCTCAGGGCTACTTACTCCCGCAGAACTGCTGAAGCTCACTCCGGTGCCGATATACATTCAGTATCAGTAACCAGTGGTACACTGTTGTGTATGTGGATGATTTACGCAGCGCTCTCATCAGTAACCGCAGCACTGGTTGCGGTGTTCGCAAAGATTGGGCTCAGAGAAGTTGATGCAACGGTAGCTACCGTTATTCGTGGCATCATTATGGCCACCATCCTTACCCTTGGTGCCGTTGCGTTTGGGAAGTTCAAAGGCTTCTCCGTTACTGATCTTTCTGGCAAGGCATGGTTGTTTGTGCTCCTTGCGGCATTTGCCGGAGCTGCGTCATGGTTGTTCTACTTCATTGCCCTCAAGGGTGGGCCAGCAGGTACTGTTGCGGTGATTGATAAGATGAGTGTAGTACTGGTGCTTATTCTTGCGGCACTGTTCCTTGGAGAATCTTTTACCATTAAAAGTGCTATCGGTGCAGTACTGCTTGCACTCGGTGGATTACTTATTGTCCTTAAATAACTCATATATGGCTGGATACGTACACAACATTGAGAAAGCGACCCTTGAGAACAACACCTTTCGTACCGTGCTGTATACCGATGAGCGGCTGCAGCTCGTCGTCATGGCACTGCGTCCCAGTGAAGACATTGGCATGGAAGTACATCATCTTGATCAATTTATTCGTATTGAAGCAGGAACAGGCAAGGCCATTCTTAATGGTGAGGAGCATGCGCTTGCTGACGGTACGGCAGTGATTGTGCCTGCAGGAACAGAACACAACATCATCAACACTTCTACTACCGAGCCGATGAAGCTTTATACCCTGTATGCACCACCAGAACATGCCCCAGGTACCGTGCACGAGACCAAGGCTGACGCGCTTGCGCACGAAGAACACTACGCTGGTGTGTAAAACGTATGCCTGAGTAGGCGTACTGCCTATATACTTATAGGCATGGAAGGGCAAAAGACTATTTCCTCACCTGAGGAAGAGATTGCGTACTTGCGCGCACAGATTGCGCAGAAGGAACGTGAGCTTGCACGCAAGAATGAAGTACGCCCGCAGGCAGAAATCATTAGTGAGCGCATTATTGAGCATCGCAGTGTTCCTACAGAACAGGTGCTTGCCCCTGAATACCAAATACCCCATGCGGAGGCAGACCAGCTTGCCGCCATGCTTGCGCCTAAACAGGCACCTGATGCGCTTGCCGAGCTGCGGGTTATTACCACTGAGAAGGGAATCAAGAATGCATTTGCATTGCTTGAGAAGATGGATAACCCGCACCTTACTGATGACTTCCATCGCATGCTGGTAAAAGAGTTTGCAGCCGGTGGTGCGTTTGCCGGTCTTTCAGAAAAGGATCCAACCCGTCAAGCGCTCAATATGGTGCTGTATGAGATAACCTTGCCTGAGCCAAAGAATGATGGGCAAGAGCGCACCCGCCCCCTCAAGGAACTTATTTCTGCTATGGAGCAATTCTATGCAGGCATGCTCTCCGTTGAATCAGCAGGTGCGCATGAGCCACCGTACTACTCGCTTGAGCTTGCGGTACCCTCTGACCGACCTGATCTTACCTTCTATGCTGCTATACCAAAGGCAAAGTGTGACCTGTTTGAGAAACAGTTACTCGCTATTTTCCCTGATGCGTATTTGGCAGTACAGCCAGATGACTACAATGTGTTTACCGAAGGCGCGGTATCAGCGGGATCTCATGCAGAGCTCGCTACCTATGTGCCACTGCCACTCAAAGACTTTTCAGAGTATGACTATGACCCGCTGAACGCGATTCTCAACGCCTTTGCAAAACTACAACAGCATGGGGAAGGTGCAGCGCTTCAGATACTAGTGCGGCCGCAAGGCGATCGGTACGTAAAGTACTTTAGGAAGGTGCTTGGTTCATTAAAGAAGGGGGAGAATCGCCGTCGTGCCTTCTCTACGCCAGAAGGTGCGCTCGGTGACTTTGGGAGAGAGTTGAGCGATACGTTCTTTGGTACCGGGAAAAAGAAGGATGCCGAAGCAACCGCAAAGGGTGTAGAGAAGAACAAAACAGATATTGAACAGATAGAGAAGAAGATTGCTGCTCCTATTACCGAAACAAACATTCGCTTGGTGGTCTCTGCAGGAGATAAAGCACGTGCCGAAACGCTACTTGCTGAGCTTGAGGCGGCCTTTAATCAGTTCACCAATACGCAAGGAAACGCGGTGCAGTTTGTCCGTACTGCCGGTGGGCGAGCAAAGAAGTTCTTCCATGACTTCTCATTCCGCTTGTTTAACGATGCAGAGCATATGACCTTGCCGCTATCACTGCGTGAGTTAACTACGGTATTCCATTTCCCGCCTCAGGGTATCTCTTCCACACCAAACCTACGCCAATCTCGCTTTACCCAAGCACCAGCACCACTATCACTTGCTGCGGCAGGGAGTTTGTTGGGGCGTAACCGGTATCGTGGGGCAGAGACGAAGGTGTACTTAGCTTCTGAAGATCGGTTGAGACATCTGTACGTGGTAGGTCAAACCGGTACGGGTAAGACGTCACTCATGAAAAACATGGTGGTGGATGATATTCGTGCCGGGAATGGTGTGTGTTTTATTGATCCCCACGGCAATGACATCCTGGATATTCTTGCCGCCATACCACCTTCTCGCTACGACGATGTTATCTATTTTGATCCGGCTCATCTTGAACGTCCGTTTGGGTTAAACCTTCTTGAGTATGATGCAGCACATCCTGAGCAGAAGACCTTTATCGTGAATGAACTGTTAGCAATCTTCCGCCGCCTGTATGGTTCTGTACCAGAGAGTATGGGTCCTGCGTTTGAGCAGTATTTCCGCAACGCAACGTTGTTGGTCATGGAAGATCCTGCCTCAGGTTCCACCATGATGGATATTGCACGGGTGCTTTCAAACAAAGAGTTCCGTGATCTGAAGATCTCCCGCTGCAAGAACCCAATTGTGACGCAGTTCTGGACCGAGATTGCTACCAAAGCAGGCGGGGAAGCATCACTGGAGAACATCGTGCCGTATATCACGAACAAGTTTGATGACTTTACCGCGAATGACTTCATGCGTCCTATTATTGGGCAGCAGGAATCCTCCTTTAATTTCAGGAAGGTAATGGATGAGAAGAAGATACTATTGGTGAACCTTTCAAAGGGTCGTTTGGGGGAGCGTAATGCAAACCTCCTCGGTCTTATTGTGGTGGGCAAGCTCTTTATGGCTGCACTTTCACGTGCAGACAATCCACGGGGTGATTTTCCACCGTTCTATCTCTACATTGATGAGTTCCAGAACATTACGACCGACTCTATCCCGGGCATCCTCTCTGAGGCCCGCAAATATCGCCTCTCCCTTACCGTTGCCCATCAGTTCTTGGAGCAGATAGATGAGAGTATTCGTGATGCGGTATTTGGCAACGTGGGAAGCATGGCAGTATTTCGTGTGGGCCAGGAAGATGCAGAATTCTTTGAGAAGCAGTTTGCCCCAACCTTCTCAGCACTTGATTTCACCAATATTGAAAACTTCAACTGCTATCTCAAGATGCTTTCACATGGCATTCCACAAAAGCCATTCAATATGCGCATTGAGCCGCCAGAAAAAGGCACACCGGGACAAATTGATGACCTAAGAGAACTCTCCTTCCTTACGTACGGCCGTGATCGTACTGCGGTGGAGGATATGATACGGGCGAAGTATCTTTCGTAACATATGGCCCCTTCTTGGGAAAGAAAACTGCACCGACACGACAACCAACCCCATGAGGAAGGAGATGGGAAGCGGTCTCTCAAGAGTTCTGAAAGCCGAGGAAAGAAAAGAGACAAGGGCCGGGGTGCACCAAGGGTGTCTGTTATAGAAGAGGAGCTTGGTCGTGTCGCTTCTGTGCAGCCAATTCACCAAGAACCAGTACCGCAGGAACAGGTGTTTACTGATACGCCACGTATAGTGAGTGCCAGGCGTGAGCAAGAACTTCTTACGAAATATGGTGAGTTGCTCCCTGATCAGAAAGAACGTCTCCGTTTCTTGATGAAGAAAGAGGGATATACAAGGGAACAAATCAATGCGATGGAACCAATTCAGGCATTGGATATTGCAGATACCAAAGGTCTTATTTCTTTAGAAAAGCCTCCTCAAAAGAAACGGCGTATGGATGAAGATAAGGCAGAGCGGTTACAGAAGGGCGATGAATGGCGTGATACCAATGAATCTGGAGATGTGCACCGTTTAGAACAGAAAGTTTTCCGCATTAAACCACTTCGCCAAGACCTATTACCCCAAAACCCTGTTATTATTCCTGATATGGAAAAATCTGCTGTGGCGCCTGATCAAGAAGCAGTGCCGCCAACACAAGAAGGAGAGCATGACCGCGATGCAAGTTGGTATGCAGAGAAAGGATACACTGGCCCAACTTCAACCTATGCAGAGAAAAGAAAGGGACTTGAAGGCGCTGTTAAGCTATTGGTAAATCGTGAGGAGCGACTCAAAACACGACTGGATAAGCTTCGTGCTTCTGCTGCAGAAAAGGCTGACCCAGTCCGTGAATACTACGATGAATTCTATGAAAACGGACTTCGTACTTTTAAAGATAGTCAAAGCAAGTTTTTTGACTATAAGCGTGAGCAGATTGCCAAGGGACGCTCGTGGAAAAAACTCTGGAGGAATGGAGACACTGCGGAAGGAAAAAAGTTGGGGAAACAATATGAATCAGATAGCCGTCGGTTTCGTGACATGGTTAAGGAGGTTGCTGAGACTAGACTAAATGCCTTGTCAGGACAAGAATGGGAAAAACTGTATACGCAGCAAGTAAAAGGTAGTGAATCTGCCGAACTGCAGTACCCAGACATTGAAACATTTAAAGAAGCGTATATTGCAAGAAAAGTTGATCAGGCTCTTGGTCTTGTCGTAAATCATTCCGTAGTACGCGAAGCGGGTATTCTTGAACAGCAAGTTATTACAGAATCATTTGCACAGAAAAAAGAAATTGCGGCAGCGAGGCAAATGAATGGTGCAGAGAAGACATTGCGCAGTATGGGTGCATGGTATATGCGCCAACCTCGGGCAGTTAAATATGCTATTGGTGCAGGTATCGGTTTGGCTATTACCGGTGGCGCAGGCGTTGGTCTCTATGCAGCGCGCAAAGTATTCACCGTGGTTGGTGGCGCAGCCGGTGCCGCACTTGGTAAGTGGACGGGTAATAAAATAGTAAATCGTTTCCTTGGAGAAAATAAGCGAAATGCAGAAGCCAAGAAAGTTCTTCAGGAAGGGTCAGCGCTTCGTGGCTCAGATTCTAGTGCAGACAGAAATGACATTATTAAACTCTTGAGCGCCGAGGATCGTATTGCCCGTGCAGAAAAGATCGTAAAGACGGTATCTGTTGTTGGTGGTGCTGTGCTTGGTGGCGCAGGTGGACTAGCGCTCGATCATGCCATCTTTACCGGTGTGCCTAATGTGGCAGAGCCAGTGCATTCAGCCTCAGTAGGACATGCAGAAGTAGCTCCAGCAGACACCACAGCTACATATGCTGAGCATCCAGTGGATAGCAGTTCAGTTTCTCCAGAAGATACTACGTCTACACATTTTGCACCGGTGACACAAGAAGCACCTGTTCCTCAAGGTGTCTCCGCAAGTGTAGTACAAGAAACAGCGGCTCCTCAGGGTAGCCCTATAGGTATTGAGCACGCTACACCCGCTACTCCTGCAGAAGTACCAGCACATGTAGAACCAGTCTCCGTTACGGTAGGAAACGGTCAAGGATCAATTTCCATGTTCCAGTCCCTAAAGAATGAGCTGCTTGAGAAGTATCCAAACCCCTCTGAAGCACCAGAATCTGCACAGCATATTCTTAACTCTGACGCCGAGTCTCTTGCGAAAGAATATGGCTTCTACAAACCAGGGAGCATAGATGAAAGTGCTCTTCTAGAGAAGGGAAGCACGCTTGGCTTCAACGACCATGGCGACTTGGTATTTTCTCAAGACGGCACCACGGTAACTCCACTTACGCACGAGTCTGCTTTCTCCGGTAAGTTCATAGACACCGATCGTCCTGCGCCAGTACCAGCGCCCGTTGAGGCTCCGGTAGAGACACCGGCTGCGCCAGTGGCAGAAACAGTAGCCACGCCAGACGTAAAACCGTTTGTGGAGGGATATGTTGCACCAAAGAATATCTCTGACACTATTGCAGGCGCTGCTCACCAGTCACCTGAGTTTGGTCGTGCAGCCGCAAATCATATTCTTGATACGCAGCATGATCCTGAATCGTTACGCGCACTTGCCAAAGCAGCCAAACATCTAGAACCTGATGCGGCGCTTGAAAAGGGATTGATTGCTGACGTCTCACACAAGCCCCATCTCTACATTCTGAGCAATGGCAGGTTCGCGGTATTTAGTAATCCTGATATGCACATGAGTGCAGCTGATACGTATAAGCTTCAGATTGCTGCGGCACAAGAAGCAGCAAAGGAAACAGGTCAGACCGTATACGTACCATATTCAGAAGGACGTGAATATGCAGAAGTGCTTCCACGTGGTGAAGTTCGCACCTATGGCGGCCTCTGGGGCTCACCACCAAAATGGATGGACGTTGATCGTGCGGTTCTTGAAGTTGATGGACACATGAGTACACCTCCTATTGAAGCGGCAACATCATTTACTCAGGAAAGTATTCCGGTAGCGGAACCAGTAACTCCTTCTATTGATCAGGCACCTGCTACGCACGCTACTGAAGCCGTAGCAGCACCACATTCAATCACTGAACGCATTGATGCCCTTAAGGCAACAAGTGCTTCGGGCGCTGAGGTAAAGGTGCCAGGTGTTGAGATGCATGATGATGTCATCCAATTTAAGACAGCAGAGTGGACAAAGATGCATCACTGGACTGACAAAGATAATGTGTATGTGGTAGGTAAGGGTACAAGCCCAGATATTCAAACGGCAGCTGAGAAGGCTGAGCTCAACGCGAAGAGTGAGCTTGCAAAGCTGCTTGGCAGCAATAAGGTGACTCCTTCAGGAATTAGTATGGGTGAGTGGATTGACCCAAAAACAGGGGTAAACCACACCCTTATGCGCTTCCCTAAGACGGGCATTCGATAGTGATATACTTCTCCGTATGGACAATCCTGGTCTTGCACTCTTCCAGCAATTAAACCTCTCAGCGCTTGCGCCTGAGGAGCAGGAAGAGGCGCTTGCAGAGCTCGGGAGTCAATTGTTCACGCGCGTTGTTGCACGCGCCCTTGAGCTGATGTCACCTGAAGATCAAGAAGTGCTTGCAAAACTGTTTGAAGAAAATGCAGATAGTGAGAAGGTGATGGCATTCATTTCTGAGAAGGTACCGACCATTCGGGACATTGCTTCAGAAGAAATGACTGCACTTGCTGAAGACCGTCTCGCACTTTTATCAAAAGGTATTACGAATTCATAATCATTCATGAAAATAACTTCTACTGGTATCGCTGTTGCCCTCGCTGTTGCGATTGCGCTCGGGTTCCTCTTCTGGGGTCCATCATTCTTTGCTCCGCTTTCACCGAGCACGCAGAAAAGCGCTCCTGTAGCAGTTTCACCTACACCATCCTCTATGAACACCGCCACGCTTCCTACTGAACTTACTAGTGAAGATACTATTGTCGGTACTGGTGCCGAAGCGAAAGCTGGCGACACGGTAACTGTGCACTATGTCGGCATGCTTCCAGACGGTACCGTCTTTGATGCATCACGTCCTCGTGGCAATGATGGCTTCACCTTCACCCTTGGTGCAGGTCAGGTTATCGCTGGGTGGGACAAGGGTGTTGCGGGCATGAAGGTTGGCGGCAAGCGTACACTCACCATTCCACCAGACATGGCATATGGCGCATCAGGTGTACAGGGTGTTATTCCACCAAACGCTACCCTTATCTTTGAGGTAGAGCTTTTGAAGGTCGGTAACTAAGGTTTTAGTTGCGAGAAAACGCGCTCACAGCTACTGTAGCTGTATGAGCGCGTTTTCTTTTGCTATACATACCCGTGACGGGAAAGCTCGCACGGGTACCATCACTACACCAAACGGCACCATAGAGACGCCGGCATTTTCTCCAGTAGGGACCAAGGCGAATGTAAAAGGGGTATTTCCTGACACCCTTAAGGGACTCGGTGCCCAGGTAGTGCTTGCAAACACCTATCACCTATATCTCCAGCCAGGGGAAGAGATCGTGAAAAACGCCGGTGGCCTTGCCAAGTTTATGGGCTGGAATGGTCCTACCATGACGGACTCAGGCGGATACCAGGTGTTTTCTCTTGGCGCTGCCTTTGGTCGTACGGTATCAAAGTTTGTGAAGGCAGAGGATGAGGTAACCAGTGCGCCGACGGTATATGACGAGGAAGTAGCAACTCAGCACGGCCAACTTGCGATTATTGATGAAGAGGGTGTGACGTTTACGTCGCACATAGATGGTACGCTCCACCGCTTCACGCCTGAGCGCTCCGTTGAAATACAGCATGCACTCGGTGCCGATATGTTCTTTGCCTTTGATGAATGCACGTCGGCAACTGCGTCATATGAGTATCAAAAAGAAGCCATGGAGCGCACGCACCGCTGGGCAAAACGTTCTCTTGATGCGCACCGCAGAAACCTAGAGGCACGAAAGTCTCAGGCAATCTTTGGCATTGTGCAGGGTGGACGATATGAAGACTTGCGTGCGGAGTCTGCAAAAGAAATAGCCTCACTGGGCTTTGATGGTATCGGTATTGGTGGCTCGTTTAGTAAAGAGGACATGCGGGGAGCGCTCCAAGCAGCGGTGGAGCATTTGCCAGAAGAATTGCCGCGCCATTTCCTTGGGATAGGGGAGCCAGGAGATGTGCTCGAGGGTATTGCTAACGGTATGGATCTGTTTGATTGCGTAGCACCTACCCGTATTGGCCGCCACGGCACCATTTACACAATGCGCGGCCCTATTTCTCTTGTGAAAGCTGAGTACGCCGCTGACTATGGTCCCCTTGATCCTGAATGTGTCGTGCCAGGAACAGAAACCTTTACTCGCGCCTACGTCTCACACTTATTCCGCGCCAAAGAATGGATGGGTGGGGTTATTGCCGCAACGCATAACGAAGGCTTTATCGTGGGACTGGTAGACGGTGCACGCAAAGCACTGCAGGAAGGACGGTTCAAAGAGTATTGCGATACTTTCCGGAAGAATTATTACCGTAATTAAGATGTTGGCCCTCTATAATTCAACCCTCTCTTTTTAAAAGAGTCTTGTATTGCCTGTAAGGCCATCTGACGTCCTTTTTCTTGAGAAAGTTTTCTAAATTCTTCGTCACTTATTTCTCCTTTGATTACCTGCTCTAATAAAGGATCTTGCTTACCTAATACAATAGACTCCCTTTCTTCTTGTAAATTTTTGAAATTTATTTGAGCAAAAGCTTCAAGCATTATTTCCATCCATTCCTTGTGACGTGCTTCGTCCTGTTCGCTTGAGAAGCGGTAGAGTCTGTCTGCGTTATCTTGATTTTCTGAATTTTTCTCAGGTTTTCCTTCCATAGCACAATTATAGTATATTTAAATATACAAACAATATGAGTAATTTTAAGCTCCACTTACCATTTCCACCAAGCGGAGACCAGCCAAAGGCAATTAAAACCCTTACCGAAGGGCTTACAAAAGGCATGCGTCACCAGACGCTTCTTGGTGTTACCGGTTCTGGTAAAACATTCACGGCAGCAAATGTCATTGCGGCATACGACAAGCCAACCCTGGTACTTGCACACAACAAGACACTGGCCGCACAGCTTGCACAGGAGTACAAAGAATTCTTTCCAGAAAATGCCGTCCACTACTTCGTTTCCTACTACGACTACTACCAGCCAGAGGCATACATCGCACACTCTGATACGTATATTGAAAAAGAGGCACAGATAAATGCAGAGATTGACCGTCTGCGTCATGCCGCTACCCAAGCACTCCTTACACGCAAAGACGTCATCATTGTTGCCTCTGTTTCTGCTATTTATGGTCTCGGTTCTCCTGAGCAATATGAGAAGGTGCATGTGCGTCTTATCCCTGGTGAGGATGTGGGTGGGCGTGCTGGTCTTATCCGTAAACTGGTAGACATTTACTTTGAGCGCACCAATGCAGATCTTGAGCCAGGGCTGCTGCGTGCGGTGGGGAACGCCGTTGAGTTTATGCCCGTGAACGAGCGAGCCATCTATCGCATCACCTTTGATGGTGATCTTGTGGCAAACATAGATCAGCTTGATCCGGTCTCCCGTGCACTGGTTACCACCCCCGAGTCACTCTTTGTCTTCCCAGCAAAACACTTCGTCACTAATGAAGAAGAGCGTGAGCGTGCTCTCAAGAGTATTCAAGAAGAGCTTGATACACACTTGGCAAAGCTCAAGCGTGAAGAGAAGCCGCTTGAAGCAGAGCGCCTAAAGCGTCGCACCATGCATGATATTGCCCTCATTCGTGAGATTGGGTACACCAGTGGTATTGAAAACTACTCACGCCACTTTGATGGCCGCAAACCAGGGG
>JAHFMT010000009.1 GCA_023267735.1 Candidatus Kaiserbacteria bacterium | reverse complement strand
GAGCAACCAACACGGTCCCTGGGGAATCGCCCTCGGCCGTCAAGCCTTACCTAGAGTGTTCTGCGTACGATGAAAAGAAGAGAACCACAAACGGGTTCTTATCGACAGCTCGTCGATGTGTTAGAATACTAGCATACTCTCAATGTATGTCAAGTACCCCCTCAGACACTCCCCTTGCCCGCGTGCACGACCTTGATGCGGCCCTTCGACCAGATTCTTGGGACGCGTACGTTGGCCAGTCACACGCAAAAGCAAACATTCGCATCGCGCTTGATGCAGCAAAGAAGCGTGGAAGTATGCCTGAGCACTTTTTACTCTACGGACCGCCGGGTGTTGGTAAAACGACACTTGCGCACCTTATTGCGAAGACACTTGAAGTACCTCTGGTTACCACCTCAGGAGTTGCTGTTGAACGTGCGGCTGATCTTGCTGCAATTCTCACCAACCTCACCGAAAACTCTGTCTTGTTTATTGATGAAATACACCGTCTTTCGCACAAGATAGAGGAGTTGCTGTATCCCGCGCTTGAATCAGGCTCACTCAATATCGTGCTTGGCAAAGGACCATCCGCACGTAGCGTAGATCTTGCCCTTCCCCGCTTTACACTTGTGGGCGCTACGACAAAAGTGGCTTCACTCTCTTCCCCGCTACGCTCTCGCTTTGGTGGCGGTACCTATCAGCTCGATTTCTATACCGATGATGACGTGCAAGCAATTATCGGGCGATCAGGAAGTGTGCTCGGGCTTTCTATTCCCCAAGAGGTACGTGCGCAGATAGCATCCCGCAGCCGTGCAACGCCACGTGTAGCAAACGCGCTGGTTAAACGCATCCGCGACTTTGCCGAGGTGCATGGCAAAGAGATAAGTACCGCCGTATGTGATGAGGCCTGTGCTCTTTTTGGTATTGATGCGCTTGGTCTCACGAAAGACGATCGCCGCTATCTGAAAACCCTGCAAGAAGGTTTCCGTGGTGGGCCTGCCGGCGTACGTGCCCTCGCGTCAGCAATGCACGAAGACGAAGACACGCTTGAGCAAGTATATGAACCACATCTGCTCCGTCTTGGGTTTATTGAACGCTCATCACGTGGGCGTGTGCTCACTGAAAAGGGCCGTGCACATATTGCTACTGAAGCATAAAGCTCATATGGCAGGACACAGTAAATGGGCACAGATAAAGCGACAGAAGGCAGTGACTGACGGCGCTCGCGCGCGGGTGTTTGCACGTTTTGCACGTCTTATCACCCTTGAAGCAAAGAAGGCAGCAGGAAATACAAATGATCCTGGCCTTAAAGCAGCCATTGAGCGCGCAAAGAAAGTGAACATGCCTAAGGAGAATATTGAGCGTGCAGTGGCAAAAGGAACCTCAAAAGACGCGAGCTCACTTGAGCAGGTAACGTACGAATGCTATGGACCAGGCGGTGCTGCCATTATTGTGGACGCTCTTACCGATAACCGTAATCGCACCACCCAGGAGCTAAAGCACCTTCTCTCCAAGAATGAGCTGGAGCTTGCTGCCCCAGGAAGTGCACTGTGGGCATTTCAAAAACATCCAGATGGTTCGTTTACACCACACGAACCTCTTACTGAAGTAGACGCTTCTTTTGAAGACGCGTTGTCTGCGCTTCTCTCCCTTCTTGATGAGCATGATGATGTGCAGCGAGTATTCACCAATGCACGCGGATATGAGACCACTGAAAGCGATGACGAAGCCTAGCACTGTGCGTGTCCTTGGTATCGATCCCGGTTTTGATCGACTTGGGCTTGCAGTTATTGAGGGCAGTGCTGCACGACCAATACATATTTGGAGTGAGTGCGTTACCTCCCCTAAAGGAAACCACGAGACACGTATTGCTGCCGTATATGCTGCGGTGCGCACGGCGATTGAAACATATACACCGACCCATGCAGCATTGGAAACACTTTTCTTTAGCAAGAACGTGAAAACGGCACTTGCCGTCGCAGAAGCTCGAGGAGCAATACTCGCGGCGCTTGGTGGGGCCAAGTTGCCCATCAGCGAGATATCCCCTGGGGGAGTGAAAATAGCGGTTACTGGGTATGGCAACGCAGACAAAACAGCGATTATGCACATGCTTCCTAAGCTGCTTACCCTTCCCCCAAAAAAGCGACTAGATGATGAGTTTGACGCTCTTTCCGTCGCTATTGCGGGCCTGGCAAGTATCCGTTAAGGGACTAATCCACACCACCAGCAAAACCTCATTGCAAAAAACACTGACTCTTTGCACTATAGAGACACTCCCTTCCCTGTGGAGCGCATAAGTAACTAATTGCAACCATGCCAGACGAGATTGATCTTGATGAACTTGATACCGACAAACCTGCGCCAACGCCCTTTTCAAAAGCAGAGTTTGGAAGTGTAGATGAAGACCCGCTTGAGGGCCTGCCTGAGGAACCAGAAGAACCTGAGGATGAGTTAGGAGACGAAGACGCATTTTAAAAAACACCCCGCAGTAATGTGCGGGGTGTTTTGTGTTAGGATTCATACATGTTGCGGTTGCTCCGCTCTCGACATCCATACATGCTTGCAGCATTTCTTGCTGTGGGTGGTTTGTTTCTGTTGGGTGGTCTCGGCATGCTCTCCATTGCACTCACCCCAACACCAGACCTCACCTCATTTGGTAGTCGCCAGGTTGCGCTCTCTACAAAAATATATGACCGCACAGGTGAAACGGTGCTGTACGATCTGAGTCCCAACACCACCAGACAGCATGTACCTCTTGCAGAGATTTCGGGACACTTAGTACGAGCAACTATTGCTATTGAAGACTCGCATTTCTATGAGCATGGTGGTGTCGCTCCTCTTTCATTTTTGCGTGCAGTTTTTGTGAACATAACCACCGGCTCATACTCCCAAGGAGGCTCCACCATTACCCAGCAGGTGGTTAAAAACTCTATTCTTACCAACAAAAAGAGTCCGGTACGAAAGATTTGGGAGTGGGTGCTCGCCATTAAGCTTGAGCAGAAGTATACAAAAGATGAAATTCTTGAGTTCTACTTAAATGAGATTCCCTATGGTGGCACGTTATATGGTATTGAGGCTGCCTCACGCGCTTTCTTTAACAAAAGTGCTCACGACCTATCTATTGCAGAGGCCGCATATCTTGCGGCCCTGCCCCAGGCACCAACCTTTTACTCACCGTATGGAAATAACCGCGCCGCGCTCGATACACGAAAAAACTTAGTACTTACACGTATGCGTGAGCTTGGATTCCTTACGGAAGAAGAGTACGCCGCAGCAAAACAGGAACAAGTCACATTTAGCGAGACGCCGCGCGCGGGAATTATCGGACCACACTTTGTGTTCTATGTACGCCAGGCTCTGGAAGAGATGTTTGGTCCTGATGTGGGAATACAAGGACTAAAAATAATCACCACCCTTGATGCAACATTGCAGCAAGATGCAGAAAAGATTGTTGGTGACTATGCACTGCAGAATGAGGAGCGTTTTAAGGCGCATAACGCTGCGCTTGTTGCGATTGATCCGACCTCAGGAGAAATTCTTTCCATGGTAGGTTCTCGTAATTACTTTGATGACACGATTGATGGAAAGTTTAACGTAGCGCTTGGCGACCGTCAGCCAGGCTCTACCTTTAAACCATTTGTATACGCCACTGCGCTTACAAAAGGATTTACCCGAGACACTATCGTATTTGATCTCCCTACCCAATTCTCCACCGCATGTAAACCAAGTGATGTGTCCAAGAGCGAACCTCCTTGTTATGCCCCCTCAAACTACGATGACAAGTTCCGTGGACCAATGACATTCACCACCGCACTTGCACAGTCAATCAATATTCCTGCGGTAAAAGCGCTGTATCTTGCGGGAAGTAAAAATGTAGTGGCACTTGCTGAGGATATGGGTATTCATATTGCAAACCCAGACCAGTATGGATTGTCTCTTGCGCTTGGCGCAGGAACCGTACGGCTTCTTGATCTGGTAAATGCGTTTGGGGTATTTGCAAATGATGGCACCTACCACCCACCCGTCTCTATCCTGCGCGTAGAAGATGCTCAAAGGGCGGTGTTGTATGAAAACAAACCAACATCTCGACGTGTACTTGATCCTGGTGTTGCCAGAGATATTTCAGCAATGCTTTCTGATAACGTCGCCCGGCAGCCAGCATATGCACCTAATGGGCCTCTCTATTTCCCTGATCAGGATGTTGCGGCAAAAACAGGTACCACAAATGATAACCGTGACTTCTGGACTGTTGGCTATACCCCAAATATTGTCCTTGGGGTGTGGGCAGGAAACAATGATAATAGCCCCGCGGTAAAAGAGGTTGCGGGATATGTAGTGGCCCCGATGTGGCACCAGGTTATGGTAAAAGCGCTTGCAACACGTCCTAAAGAGTTTTTTGGTGAGCCACGACCTATTCTTGAGTCTATGCCCCCTGCACTACGTGGAGTATATGCAGATGAGTCGGGTATACATGACGTTCTCCATTTTATAAGTCGTGAGAATCCTCTCGCACAAAACTCTAACTCTAAAGATGACGCGCAGTATCCGTATTGGGAATATTCTGTGCGTATTTGGTCAGGCCAATAACCCTTATTGGTTCATTGGCATCACAAGATAGAGCATTCCGGTATCTTTTGCGCCCAAAATAACTAGTGGGCGCCCTATACCTGCACTTTTAAGCACTATCTGTTCTGTACCAATAAGAGAAATAGGTGTTTGTATGTAGCGATGATTAAAGGAGAGTGAGACACTTTCCCCTGAAAGAGACCCATCAAGAGACTCAGTTGATTCCCCAATGTCAGAGTGAGCAGCAAACAAAGTTATTTGTTTCTTTTTTTGATCAAACCCGAGTGTTATTTTCTGGAATGAATCAGAGAACACCGCAACACGTCGTAATGCTTCTTCAAAGGTTTTTTTAGACACCTCTGCTTCTGCGATAAATGTTTTAGGGATTATTTGCACATAATCTGGGTACTGCGCCGATACAAGTCGTGTATGAATGCTGTTTCCTGCCCACATAAAAGAACCTTGGTGTTCACTACAAACCACCTCCACTTCTGAGTCAGGAATAACTTGGAGAATATCCATCGCATTTTTTGCGGGGATAAGTGTAGTGAATGTTGGAACTTTTGCAGGTAGTGGAATGTATTTTTCAATAAGCCTGAATGAGTCAGTTGCGACTGCTTTTAACTTACCTCCTTCTGCACAAAGCAGTACACTTGCGAGCTCTGGACGAATAGTGGATGCCGAGGCACAAGGCGCAACTGTTCCAATGAGTTGTTTTAGTAATGCGCCTTCTATAGTAAATCGAACTCCTTCTTGCTCTGGTCCTGACACTATAGGGAAATCTTCTGTAGGGAGAGTTTTTACGGTACTTTTACCGCTTTTTGAGAGGATATGTATTGTGTCACCTTTTTTCTCAAGAGAAACCGTACCTCCTGAAAGAGAAGAGGTTATGTTTTTAAGTATTATTGACGGAAGCACACACTCCCCTTCTTCTAGAATCTCGCCAGGTACAGTGAGCACGACGCTCATTTCAAGATTAGTTGCGCGGAGTGTAATACTCTTTTGTTTTGCGGTAATAAGTATTGCGGTAAAAGCACTTACTGTTCCAGATTTACGTTCAGCAAAACGGGAAGCGATATGCACACATTCATTGAATGTATTTGTTTGTATTTTTATATTCATAAGAAATAGATACTATTAGTCATGTGGATATGTGGAGAAGTCTTTTTTACCAAGCGGTATATGAATTTTTCTGAAAGAAACGAACCTATAAGGGTGTGTATAACCCATATAAAAGAAAGGATAAGAAATTGACCTTCAGAATAAGTGTTTTTTAGTGTAGTGTTTTTTTTCATATATACATCCTTTTTCCACAACATACGGTATATCTATCCCCACCTATATCAACAAGGTACGAATATCTTGTATCTCTTTTGCCAGATCAGCGTTCTCAATTACTTCCCTCTTTATTTTCTCACATGAATGAATGACGGTGGTGTGGTCACGACCACCAAGCTGCTCACCAATAGTTGGATATGAGACATTAAAATCTTCACGAAGAATATACATAATTACTTGCCGCGGACGCACCACTTCCCTGCGACGGGTTTTCTCATAAATACTATCCTCATCAATACCATAAAACTCAGAAACCTTTCCTACAATATGCTTCACTGATACGTTTTTTGTTGGACGGGCGAACGAACGGAGTGTTTGACGTATTTCTGCAATATCTGGCGGCGTACCTTTTACTTGCGCGTGGCATACCACTGAGTTAATTACCCCCTCAAGCTCACGAATAGAGCCACGTATAGAGGTAGCAATGTACTCAACCACTTCATCAGAAAGCAAAATACCGTGTAACGCAGCCTTTTTACGTACAATTGCAGAACGAGATTCCACATCGGGTTCTGTAATGTCTATGGTCATACCGCTCGCAAGACGTCCGCGGAGACGGTCGGTAACGTCAGGTATAGACGACGGTGGACGATCAGAAGAAAAAATAATCTGTTTATTATGATCATGCAGCGCATTAAACAAATGGAATAACTCTTCCTGCGTCTTATCTTTCTTTGAAAGGAATTGCACATCGTCCATGATCAATAAATCATACTGACGGTACTTTTCCTTAAAGCGGTTTGCAGTACCTGCGCTTATTGAATCAACAAAATCAACAGAGAAACGCTCTGAGGTGAGATAAAACACCTTGCGGTTTGGATATAGCTTTTTATATTGATTACCTATTGCCTGGATAAGGTGTGTCTTCCCTCTTCCCGTGTCTCCATAGATAAAAAGTGGATTGTAGGTAATACCTGGCCGTTTTATAGCAGCCTCTGCAGCACGCACCGCAAGTTCGTTAAAGGAACCAATAACAAACGTATCAAACGTATAGCGGGGATTAAGGTTATCGTTCTTATTAATATAGAACTCATCAAGGGGAAGCTCTGGTGCAGGTGCCCGACGTTCTGGTTTTACTTCTTTCGGACGACGACGCTCATCACGAACAATAAGATACTCAATGTTTCTAAACTCATAGGAAGCATTGCGGAGTATCTTAAGCAAAAGAGTATGAAACTTCTTTACATACCAATCCTTATAAAAAGGACTAGGAACACCAATGTATACAATGCCGTCCTCAACTTTAACGATAAAGCTGTTTCTAAACCATGTATTAAAGTTTGCCGGTGAAATAGAGAGCTCCACCTGAGAAAGCACGTGTTCCCAAAGCTCCTTAGGATCTGAGAGTACAGAGAGCGTCGGTGACATAGTGGGCATAGTATACGTGCTTTGTGGATAAGTAAAAACCATTGAAAAACTTGTATATGTGGCGTTTACCTGTTAATATCCTGTTGATAACATCGTAACGATTTATTCCGTATGTCCCAGACCTATCAGCCAAAAAAGCGAAAGCGTGCAAAAACACACGGTTTTCGTGCACGCACTAAAACCACAAGCGGTCGCAAAACCCTCCTCAAGCGTCGTCGCAAGGGTCGCGCACGCCTCACGGTCTAAATCCCATGCTTCCCCGCCGGCAACGCCTCTCACGGGCCGGATTTGAGGGTGCACGGGCATATACACGCAAAACGACACCGCATTTCGTGGTGTCGTTTTCATCTACACCCCACCCAGCTCAGGCGGGCGTGGTGGTTTCAAAGGCGGTTGCACGGCGGGCGGTTGATAGGCACCGTCTCCGTCGCAGGGTATACAGCGCCCTCCACCCTTTTGTGGCACAGGGTATCTCTGTGCTTGTCTTAGCTAAAAAAGGCTCCCTTTCCTTGCCATATGAGGCTCTTGTCCAAGAGTTAGTGGGGGTGCTTGGGCACTCGGTGGGAAGATAAGCTACAATACGTCCCATGTCCGGCCTTTTCCACACCGTTTTATACGAACCAATTTATAACCTCCTTGTGTTCCTTGTTGGGATTGTTCCTGGCGGAGACATTGGTCTTGCGGTTATTATTGCCACCCTCATTGTCCGTTTTGCCATTATGCCGCTTTCTCTTGCGGCTGGTCGTACCCAGCGCGGTATGCAGGAATTGCAGCCAAAAATAAAGGCACTACGTGAGCAGTATAAAGATGATAAGGAGCGCCAGGCACGTGAGCTCTTTGCGCTCTATCGTGAACACGACATCAACCCGCTTGCCGGCTTCGCTATTTTGTTTGTCCAAATCCCTATTCTTATTGGTCTGTATTGGGTGTTTCGTACCGAAACACTTCCTGCAGTAGACACAACGATACTGTACCCATTTATTTCAGCACCACATGCCACCACCGCTGTCTTTCTGGGTCTTTTTGTACTCACCACCCCATCACTCTTCCTTGCCGCGCTTGCAGCGATATCTCAGTTTTTACAGGCACGATATGCTGCAGCTGTTCCTTCAGTGCCTACAGGAGGTAGCGCAAAAAGCTCTATTCAAGAAGAGTTTGGGCGTGCTATGAGCATCCAGGCTCGGTACATCCTCCCATTGATTATTGGTGTGGTTGCCTACACTTCAGGAGCAATCGCCCTTTACTTTATTACCTCAGGCACCGTTACGTTGGGAGAAGCACTTTTCCGTAAACGCAGAGACGCAAAAAGAAAGAAACAGGCCTCGGTATAGGTTTTAGAGCTCGTACGCCCACAACGAACCGTCATTTCGGTTTATGAAAAACAACACAGACTGATTCTCATCGGTTGCAAGTGATACCGCGTCTATAGGAGCGTCGGTAAGCTTTGGTAGATCCGCGGTAAACAGTGCAAGCCGTGACCCAAAATCAATCTCCCAGAGTCGGTCTCTAAAACCAATAGCTCCTTGGTACCAGTCATCGGGAATGATTCCCTCTTCTGGTGCTGAGGCAGGGACACCACAGTACGCATGAAGACTATCTTTGGTGAAGACACATTTCTCCGTAAGGGTTGCAATCGGAAGTTTGGTTAACGTGGCGGTATCAGGATCAATAATTCCTGTCTGGAGCGCTCCAGAGTCATTTATATAACTCACGAGAAGAATTTTCCCATTAGGACTTGGTAGAACGGTCATGCCTTTTGCGGGAGCTGGAATTCTCTCAAACTGACCTGCGCGTACCAAAAACACATAACTCTCTGCGAGTGCAGATGCGGGTGTGTGAACATACATTCCTCGGTCTGTCGCAAATGCGAAAAGACGACTCAATGGTGTTTGGAAGACGGTGGTTCCTCCAATACCGCCAATATCAGTGCGCGTAGCAATGCTGCCGGTGTCACTTGAAGAAAGAGTGATAACCGAGGCTGTGCCATCAGGGAATATTTGTGACAGGTCTCGTGCAAGCAGCTGCCCATCCCCACTCATAGGAAGCGCGTATGTTTCTATATGTGTCGTGTTACCGGTACCATTTGATACGTAGCGTACATAGGCGCGCGAGCCATCAAGCAGCCATGCTGCCTCAAAGACACCAGGAATGGTGCGGTTGGTGAGGCGGGTTATGGCTCGTTCCTGTTGTCGGTACTCATACATATTCCCGCTTGCGCGCTCAATATAACGAACCGCAACATCTGCACTGCTCGTTGAGGAGGCGGTTGATGTTCCCGACACCGTACGTGCTGCAAGTCCTATTGCTACCGGACCATCAGTTATCTTCACAAGACGCGCTGCCGCCTGCACCGGTCTACTGGAGGCATCAATCTGGTCATCAAAAAATCCTGTCGTTGTTCCAGGAACACTTGCGGTTACTGGCTCACCAACCGCAGGAAAAGTTCCTGACGTTCCGGGTGTTGCTGGGGTGGAGGTGTCCCGAAGCAGAAAGTACCCAGCGATAAGCACACCAAGAATGATGAGTACTCCCAGAGCAATAGTTCTTTTGTTTAGCGTCATAGGGTTATTGTATAAGGAACTTTCGGTCAGTTGATGAACTATTCCAACATATCATTGATGCTTTGTAGCACTCAGACTTGAAATAACTTGGGAAATTCATTTGTGAAATTTCTGCGGGGCACTCGTCGAGCTGTTCAAATGCAAGACCAGGCAGAAGGTCACGTATCTGTATACGTGGCTTTGATTTTGGTATATAGGCAAAACCACCATCTTCAGTGCATTTACCCTCAAACAAGGTCACCGCAGCAAATGAGCTTGGCAAGGCCTGTACCTGTGGACTTGCATCTGTTGCATTCGGTACTACAAACAATTGTGGGTCAGAGAACACGCCACACACCCCACTCGCTTGATATGCCACAGAGCCTGCACTGTTTCCAACAAACCCAGAGGAACACTCATCCATCCAGCTGCTTATCACTGGGTCCACGGGAAACGTGGTTATCTCGCGTTTGTCTGTGGTCGTAAAGGTGGCGGTGCGAAGATAGGTCCCTTTCGTCACAATACGTACTCCATTAACAACCGTGTCACTGATTGCTGTTTTCGTGTCCTCTGTCGTAGTGGCTGTGCCATTATCTGGCTCAGATGATGTTGTGCCTGTCTTCGGGGCAAGGTCATTTATTGAGGTCTTGCTTTTTGGCACCGGATCTATCTTTACTGAAAGACCTGTAATGTTTGGGTTAATCGTATTCAAAATTACCACCGGTGAAAGGACGAGAAGGAGTCCAACCAGAGATTGCCAAATGATTGCTTTTCCATCACCCAGTTTTACAGGACTGTCAGTCACCATATAAAGCAGACCACCTCGGATTATCTGCACAATGGCAATAACCACCGCGGCACCGATACAGAGTCGGTATATGGCATTCCAGAATACGGCTAAATCACTGCTGTTTACCACATCTGGACTGGTGAGGCCTGGAATAACTACGAGGGGTACGTATCCGTTATTTGCTTCACCTGCAGTGTTTTGTGTGGCGCCCTGGGACTGTGCATCCTTAGAAAGATTTTCTTGCGCATACTGTCCTATTTGCGCATGTACTGTTTGTGGTGTTTCTACGAAAAAGCTTAACGCGCACGCTACGAAAAACAGAACAACAAAAGGTGATGTTATGAGAGCAAGTGCCTGTTTTTTCATATGCCTTGGAAGAATGACCGACTCTGACTGCCTCCAAATGATACCTGGGTTTCTGTGCGTGCTACAGAAAGCGTGCCAGTATCAGACGCCTCAACACGCACTGACGTGGTGCCGCTCCCTGCCCCACCCGCGCGCACAGTAAGGGTTGGGTCTCCACCACTTCCTGTTCCACCGACGCTCCATGACAGTGTCGGCCACGTCGCAAAGAAGTATGGAAAGGCTGCAAAGGTTTCCTCAGCTCCCTGCATGGTTATTTGTTTTGGCATGGTCGGTGAGTACAGGATTCCAATAAGAGGATCAACCTGATACATGCGCACAACCGGCGTTGCTGGCTCCATGGCTACTTCAGCATACGCACCAAAACGCTTGTCCTGGGTGGTGACATAGGCAGAAATAGTTTCCGATCGGTAGCGAAGTGGCCCAGTTATCTTCAATACTGATTTACCAATACCAGAAAAGTCCTCAAGCTGGCGTTCTCCAGCGCGCCAGGAATATACGAGCTGATTCGGTGGTATAGGAACACCACTGCTGTTCTTAAAGTTTGGTATCGCAACAATACGAGTATCAGCCCCTGCCGGCAAAAGAGCTGCTCCCTTATACGCTGGCGGTATGGTTGACCCTGGCTCCAGTACCAGCACCGCATCTTGGGGGGTGATAGCAACCTGGTTTTGATACGTACTGTCAGCTGTTTCGGCGGTGGCGCGCACGATAACTGTCTTTCCTGCTGCGGGTGCAATAGATTGCAGAAGGGTGCCGTCCGTATTTTTTGCAGCAACACCATTAATGAAGAACGTAATCTTGGCATCAGAAAGCGTTATTAAATTACTCTCCATACTTACCGTAAAAGGTTCGTTTGGTCTTGGGAGATCGGGATACACCACCAGCACGAATGCCTCTACCCCATCAATAAGGGTCACCTGAGCATTAGTGATAATAGGAGGGAAAAAGAGTATCCCGAAAAAGAGCGCTATACGTACTGCAGTCTTCATTACATACAGTATATAGCAAGGTGTGTATATGCCGTGACCCTGCCTGTACAAATCTATTGGACAGCACCGTTCTCCGCATCCTCCTTCTTTGCCTGCAAACAGATGTATGCGACGGAGAACGAAAGCAATGGTAGTGTACCTACAAATGGTATGAGTTCAGTGATTGACTGGACCATAAAGCCACCAAATCGACGAGTGGCGTACTTCCCTCCAAAGAAACGTACACCAGAGAGCATAAACCACACAACAAAGAGCATAATGGCAGTGATACTAATGAACTCTGAAACCAGCTGCCCAATAGTGTTAGAGAATGCGCTTACCGATCCAGCACTTACCGCGTCGATTGCGGTAACGACAGTGCCCGAGAAGACGCCAGCAAAAGAGCCAATAACGCCACAGACTGCGTTTCCAAGGTTAAGCACCGTTTTACATACCGCCACCCCCCCAACAGCATTAATCAATGCTACAGAAATACTTGGACTCATAAACAATGCAGCAGACATTATCTGTAAAAAATCAAAGATTATGGCTACCGCTATCATCATCTTCATACGAGAAGATGGCATAGTCGGTGTCTTTTGGGCAACCTGTTCTTCTGGCTCCGCCGCCGCCTTTCTTGCACGAACATCTCGTATTCGTTGTATCTGTTCCTGCGCGTTGCGTACATTTCTGCCTCGTGAACTTTCCACTGCTTCTGCAGCACGTTCCGTGATCTTTTTCCCGCTTCTACGCCCCGCCACTCTTCCGGCAGTGCCAGCCCCCAGTCTTCCTGCAGCCGCTCCCTCAGCGGCACCACCCGCAGCTGCACTTCCCGCAAGTACCTCTTCCCCTACAACGATAAGCGGCAATACCATACCTTATGCTATGCACTCTCTCCTGCGCTGTGTAGTCGATCTTTCTCTTTCTTAATAGCAAGAAGCTGTGAGGGGTCAGAGGTAATAATCTGATCTTCGGTATATGACGCCACTATCTTAATAGCCACGTGCTTGAGGCCAGCAAAGAACAGGCCCTCCCCCACCCCAGACTCGAGCAACAGATACTTCTCTTCATCAGTCAGGTTAAACGTCTGCTGCAGCGTGTCTATCGTCGTTGGTGACTGCTTGAGAAGAAGCTGTATGGAAGAGTTGGTGAGAATTGGTCGGCCATACGGAGAACGAAGGAAGTCGTCCACATCCTGGGTAATAGTGGCGATGCCCAAATAGTACTTGCGGCCACGCTTTGCAAGACCAAAGAGGAAGGACGCAGTATCTTCTGACTTCATCATCCACCATGCCTCATCCACCACCAAAAGACGCTTTTTGAGGTTTTTACGCACTGCATTCCATATGTAGTGGGTAATCACGTACATGGCAATTGGCTTCAGCTCATCTTCCATGTCGCGGATAGAGAACACAATGAAATCTTGATTGATATCAACGTTGGTTGGCTGATTCATAAAGCCAGACCATGTTCCGAGGGTGTACTTGGAAAGCCGCTCTACCAACGATTCGGTACCTTCCATGCCCGAAAGAACCGTTTCAAAGTCAGCGAGAATTGGCGGTTCCATGCCTGAGAAATCACGTTCTCCCGTAATGTCTTTAAGCGCGTATGTTTCAGTCACCGCACGGTCTATCACCGCATCTTCTTCTGGGGTAAGACCACCAAGCATAATGCGGAAGAGTCCGACAAGCGTAATGATGTTTGAGCGAAGCAGGTCACGAGGGTCCTCCCCTTCTTGTACGAGTGGCAAATCAAACGGATTGATGTGGTGTTCTGAGGAAAGTGAAATATGGAAATAGCGGCCGCCCGTTGCAGTGGCAAGCTGTTCGTATTCGCGCTCTGGGTCAATGACAATAACGCTCACACCAAACATGAGTGAGCGAACAATCTCAAGTTTCACCGCATAGCTTTTACCTGCACCTGAGGTCGCAAACACTACCGAGTTGTAGTTCGGCATTGAATAACGATCAAAGATCACCAGCGATGAGTTGTGTCGGTTGAGGCCGTACAGAATGCCGCGGTCAGAGGTAAGGTCAAAAGAAACAAAGGGGAATATGGAAGAAAGAGGGCCGGTGTTTAACTTTGAGCGCACCTCAAGCTCATCGGTAGCAAGAGGCAGCGTTGAATGAAACCCTTTCTCCTGCTCAAACAGTGCTGGTTTTGTATAGATAAGCTTTGCATCAAGGATGCCACGAATCTTTCCTTCCAGCTTCTCTATCTCTTCTGCGGAGTCGCCGTACAGGGTGATATAGAGCGCAACCTCAAACACTTTCTCCTGAGCCTGCTGGAGCTTGTCACGCAGTTCTTCAAGGTCTTGATACGCGGTATCAAGCATTGGGTCGCGCACCAAACCTTTTTCTTCGCGCTCAGAAATCTGGCTTTGCACCTCAGCCACCTTCTTCTGGAACTTCTTGAGCAAGGTCCCGGTATCTATAGGATGAATATGAATAGACACATCAAGTACCTGATCAAGGTTTACGATTGGCGTAAACCAGCCATCGGTAAGGAAGCGTGGGTAGGAGATAGTATAGAAGACACGGGCAAACTTCTCCCCCAACTCTATCTCGCGTGCGCCTATCTTAAGCGCTGTTGGCGCAATGACGTCTGCAAGTACTAGTGACGCAGGGTTATAGATATTTTGTGGAAGTACAGGAATATCAGCACGAGTTTCCTCGGTCTGTTTCTTTTTTGAGAGAAAATCAAGCAGGGCCATGCGTGTATTGTATTACGACTCCAACCGAATCGGGTTCTCTTGCTCCCCAGGATTGAATGACCGGTACAGCAACTCAATCACCTCCTCTGTCCCGAGCGGTGTTGCACGCACCCCAGATGCCTGCAGACCACCAGCAACTACTGCCATGCGCTGTTCAAGCTGCGCGCGGTGTTCGTCAAAAGGATCAACATTCTTTGCCGCGGTATCCTTTTTCCCACCAAACAAACTACTCAAAGCAGAGGTTTTCAATGAAGTGACCGGGGCATACGGGACAATGACGTAAAAGGTTTTTGTCATGATGTTGGTGCCTTCGGTAAGGGTTTCAATGAAGTTGCTGTACTCGCGCAACTGTATGCGCATGAGCTCGGTCTTCTGTTCGCTCATGCGAGAACTGAGATAGGCGATATATGGTCGGATATCCATCTTTCGGGACTGCACGACTATCTGCACAGAGAAATCAAGCGTATTGAGGAAGTTCTGAAAGCCAGAAATGATACCACGCTGCTCATCCTCAGATTTAAGAGAGAAGTTTATGGATGAGCACATAAGAATACCGCGGTACCCTCCCCCTTTCATGATAATGACCCCGTTCTTTACTTCTTTGACGGGTACGAATTCCTGTGAGCGTTGTATGGCAGCAGACATACGGTTATGGACGATCAGCGTCAAGCGCACGGGCTATTTCCTCCAGACGTCCACGGGTGAGTGCTTTAAATGGAGCGTCTTTCTGCTGCGCAAGCGCTTCCGCTACGGATAGCTCTTTTGCTTTGTCAGGTGCAGCTGCCTTTTCATCACGTCGCCAGAGGTACATACGGCCCTTGGTGTAATGGGAGAAGGCAGCTTCAAGTATAGAGAGGAATGACTTGTTGTTTACCTTGTAAAACGCGAGCGTGCCGGCAAAGCCAGCTACCGGTATAGAGAGGAGCACGGCAAGAATGATGTTTAGCTTCAGAAACAACAAAATACAGATGCCTGCACCACCCGCAATAAAGATGAATTGCTTAAACGTAAAAGGACCGAATATCTTATCCTCTACTTCAATGAATTGGGGTATCTGGTATTCCACGTAGATAGTATAACGCAACACAGCACCCTGTGGTGCTGTGTTGTTAGGTATTTCCTTCTCTTCTATTCAAGGGGTTCACGATACGGATCGGCAGCATACTCTTTCACAAGTGGTGTGGTGTTCGGTGGGGGTGGTGGTACTGGGCGTGTGGGTGCAGGTGCCACTGGTTTTGTGGGTGTTGTAACTGCAGGAGCTTGTTTCGTTACAACAATCTCATGTTTTTCAGGAATGGCAGGAAGTGTCTCGGGGGTCTCTTTTTGGAAAAAGTGCAGATTATCTATTTCCTTTAGTATTCCCTCAAGAGTCTCGTGGGAGACACCCTCTTCAATAAGAGAAGATTCAAATTCCGACGGATCAGTTGCACCTAAAAGCATGAGGATCAATTCACGCTCAAGAGCATGAGATATTTCTGGCGAAAGTGAAAAGGCTGTCGCCACTTTCTTTATAAAGGTGGTGCGGTCACTTCCTGTTATAAACTCTCGTACTGCCACAGGCGCTTCTTGTACAAGAAGCGCGGCCTGCTCTTCTAGAGACACACTATCGTTTTGTAGTGGTTCGTTTGCCATACTTATGGTTTTTTCTCAGGAGCAGCTTCTTTTGGTTTGTCCCCACCTGTTTCTGTTGCTGCAGTTATCATATCAAGGAGCTTGTCCTTATCACTCTTATTAAGTGTTCCTTTTATTTTATTTCCAGCCTTGCTATTGATTCTGTTTAAGCCAGCGACTGAATTAATCACGCCCTTAGCTGAGTCTGTACGAAGAGCATCAACTATACCCTTAGATGACTTTGTAAGGTTAGTTGCGTAATTTAGCGCAGCCTTTTTCCCAAGACCGTTAACATAATCAACGGCAGGTTGAGAATCCTCTTCCTCTTTTGCTTTTGCAGCATCAGCAGCCTTTTTTGCAGCATCAGCAGCAGATTCCCTGTCCTTGGCATTTCTGAGTTTCTCTGCCGCTGCAGTAAGTCGAGCTCGGTTTTCAGGGTTTGTTTCCCAATACTTGTCTTTTTTCTTTTCCTCTTCTATATCGTCAATCTCTTTTTGAGCTGCGGCACTTGCTCTTGCGGCAGTGTCCTTAGCCTTACCTGCAGCGGCCGCAGCACCCCTTGCCCTATCTATGCGCTCCTGTGCCGCATCACGCGCCCGAGCATCCTTGCCACCCGGATCATTCTCTTGAAGAGATTTTCCATACTTTGCCCTTGTATCAATTGCTTTCTTTTCCATCTCACGATACCCACCCTTGCCACCCGCCTCCCCTGATCCAAGCCCACCAGTCGCCTCCTTTAGAGCAGTAGAGCCAAGTTTCGTTGCTCGAAGATCAAAACTTGAACTTGCTGCACGGTCTAATCCACCAGCTGCAAGCCGTCCAAACTCGGTTTGTCCAAAGCCAGTGCGTCGTATTGCACGCGAAGCAGCGTTCATTCCCCTGCCCAAGGTCTGCCTACCCACCCATCCAGTAGTACCAAACGCGAGTTTGCCACCCCACTTAGTAGCAGTTGCTGCACCAAATGCGGAAAGATTCTTCGCAATGAGAAGTGATGCAAGGAAGAAGCCACAAGTGATACCAAACATAATGATTACGTTTGCCCATGTTGGGGTACCGGTATCGTTCCAACTGCCGAGGTTATTGGTGAGGGTCCCATCGCTTATCACCTTCGTAGAGACCCAGAGCATGAGAATGAGGAGCGGCGCTACCAGCGTGTTATCAATCAGATTCTTCCACCACTTTGCTGATTCTTTATTAAAGTACGGGAGCGCCATAGCTGCAAACGCGAGTGGCGAGATGGTAATAAGGAAAATCAGTATAACCATACGTGCCACAAAGAGTATGGCTATAGCAAAGAATACAAAGGCAACAACAATATATAGAATGATGCTGGAGAAGAGAATAAAGGCCATGCTGGTGCCTGGACTCTGGCTCACCCCTGCAGGAAGCGTGTCACCGTTATAAATTGAGGTAAGCTTTGTTGCTTCAACAAGGCGACCCGATATGCCCGTGTCCACGAATGAATCACTTGGCATATCCCCACCATTTATTGCTTTATAGAACTGCAAAGCGACCACGTTGCCTGAATCAACAATGCCACGCGCAATGAGCGAGCTGAAGTTCATAACTACGGCAATGATGAGGAGTTTCCCCAGTATTTTCTTTGCGTTGTAGTTCTGAAGATCAAGCATGGTTGCGATACCAATAGCGATGAATCCAAACAAAAGGGCTATATTCCCCAGATCACGGAATGTACCCCAGGCAACCGCAAGACCGGGGCTGGTATTCATAAATTCACCAAGACGTACTACGGAGTAATACACCGATGCGTTAAGGGCGAGACCGCCCGCATATACGAGAAGTGAAAACAGGGACTGGATAACACCAAGAATGCTTGCAACCACGCCCCAAAGCCCACCACCCGCTTCTCCCTGGCCATCTCCCCCACTGACCTTTGCTTGCTCTGCAGACTTGGTTGCATCGGTTACATCCTTTGCGGCCTGAGCTTTTACAGCTTCGTCGTAGGAGGCGTGTACGTGTGTGGGAGGGGTTACGAAAAATACAGAAAGCATCATGCCACTCACTGCAAAAACATGCGCAAGCGTTCGGAAAGAAAACAGGCGATGAGTGGTTGGCATCATGGGCGTGTTATGGAGAACGTAACCGAATCCTTAACGGTTTTTGGATCGCCATCGTGTACAACAGTACAGCTGATCTCAACATTAAGGGTACTTGCAGAAGCGCTTTTTGCACTTTGAGCAATCAAATCCACTGATCCGGATTCTCCAAGAGTGTCGTCAACTGTCCCCCACACACCGTCTGAAACAGGATTTCG
>JAHFMT010000031.1 GCA_023267735.1 Candidatus Kaiserbacteria bacterium | reverse complement strand
CGTCCAGAATTTGAACGAGCGCATGGGAACCTCCTGTGCCAAGCTTTTTGGGCTTGGTCGTTGTTGTGTAGTTGAAGTTTGGAGAGTCAAAGGACTATCTCCCAATACCGTAAGTACTATACCACAAACAAACCAATTTTGCAAGTGCGGGGGGCACGTGTGGATAGCGTATAAAACCCTTTATTTAAAAGACTACGCTGGTGTATTTGTTTTTAGTGGCAGCTCCACAATAAATCGTGAGCCCTTCCCTTTTCCTTCAGACTCCACCCATACCTTTCCGCCATGACCCTCTATTAACAAGCGGGCAACGTACAGACCAAGTCCGGTACCAGTGGTATTTACCTGGTTTGCTCCATCAGCCCGCTTAAACTTCTGGAAAAGATTAGCAATATCCTCTTTGGCAAGCCCCACACCAGTGTCAGCAATGGTGACCCGTACATTCCCTGGTACTTCGGTGACCGAAACCGCAACACTTCCTTCAAGGGTGTACTTAATCGCATTATCTACGAGGTTCGTAATCACCTGCTTTATCTTTCCAATGTCTGCACGTACCACTCGTGGCAAAGGCGCATCAACAGATAGCGTAAGCTTCTTTGCTGTCGCTACCGGAGAGAGCTCCGAAACCGCCTTCTTCGCAAGATCAGCAATATCAACATCTGAGAACTCATACTTCATGCGGTTCTGCTCAATACGCGAGACGTTCAGATAATCTTCAATAGAAGAGACCATGACACGTACTGACTCAGATACGTTTGAAAGCGGCTCTTTCATGGTCTCTGGCACAACGCCATAGTCCCCTTCTCTGATGAGAGAGATATACCCTTTGATGGCAGTGATTGGTGCACGCAACTGATGAGAGGCGATGGAAAGGAACTCACTCTTCATTTGATCAAGTTCTTTCAAACGCTCATTCGCAACCTCAAGATCATTAGCAAGTTTCTCTACCCTTACCCGTGCCTTTGCTTCGCGTCTCGCGTTTTGAAGCAGCAAGACACCAAACAAGATGCTGAGTGCAAGGGTTGCAAGCGTAAGCACTTTATCCGTTGAATTTTGAAGGAACAGCAGCTGTGACCCGGTGGTGATGATAAGCACGTATGCCAAAATCTGAGTACCAAGATATCTCATTTGAAACAGTTGGAGATTGGTCATCGCAAACACCATGACAATAAGAAAGACCGGGAGCACAAACAGACTGTACAACTGAATTTCATACACCTCTGTCGTAGAAGCAATGTATCCAGAACCATTAAACACAACAAAAAACAGTACGATCGCCGCAAACACGCATCCCAGCATTATTTTCTTGGACTTTTCCGCCAATCGCCAGCTTGCTATAAGCGAATACAGCATAACGAGCATTGAAACAACACCCACTCCTGACACATATAACGGCATAAGAGGGTACTCAAACGCCTCACATACAGGATGATTAAAGCCAAGCAATGAGTGGCCGGTAACCGTAATACCGAACGGAAGAATACAGAGAACAAGAAAAACCAGCTTGTTCCAAAGAGGCACTACGGTGCGTGCGGTTTGTATAAAGAAATAAGCACCAAGCACGTAAAACACTACGTTGAGATAATCAAGCCACGACCAAGTGAAATATATCCATTGGTATGGCGAAGCGGTCCAGTTCACCAAGTCCCCCACGAGCCATAGTGAGAACGAAAAGGTAAAGAGGAAAAACGTTATAGATATTTTCGAAAACCGAGACGCAATAAGCGCATACGTACTCAAAAACATCGCAAGAGCCACTGGTACCAGGTGCGGGTAATAGGCAATTTGTATGTTGTGGCAAGTGCTTGCGATATCCATACTGTAGTAAAAGTATATGCGACATTACTGTCGCGCACCATCAAGCAACGTGAGTAGTTCCTTCTCTAGCTGAGAAGAATAGCTCACCCAGAACTCCTTCCCTTCGAGTTCAGTAGGTTCCAGCGCAACCACCAACGGCTTATACCCGGTCTCACGTTCCACCTCAAGAAACGCAGGCAATGAAACGAATCGAGTGAAATCACGCTCCTCATCGTCAAGCAAAAAGTTCTCAAACAAGATACCGTGCCGAACAACAAGAGAAAGTAATGCCTTGTAGTATGCACGCGTGGTACCACCTGTTTCGTAAAACCAACCTGAGTTGTCAAAGATATTCTTGTCAGACAAAAGACCAGATGAGTTTGTAAAAAGCAGTCGATGATGAAACTCAATAAGTGATTCACCCCATAGTGTCCGTATCTCTTCAATAGCCTTTCCAGCAAAAACATTGAAGTCAATGACGTTACGCTTGTGTATAAGCATGGCCCCTTGTTTATTCGTACCTTTCATAAAAGGCATTTTCCCTAGTGCTCGCTTTGTTGGATTTCCTTGTGGCACATATTTATCCTTACGCCGTTCAAAAATAAGTGGCTCAAGATCAAGGGCGTCGGCAATAGTGAGGTATCGTTGCAACGCATAGTTGGGAGTCGCAAGCGCGACGGAGTAGAGGGCCTTAGGTTCAGCTTTAAAAACATCTGGGATGAAGGCAGGTGTATAGGTACATGAAGATTGGCGTTCTTGTAATTGTGTGAGCGCCTCTGCTATTGGGGTATACACGCGGGCATGAAATGTCTCATGGTTTTCCATGAGGGTTTCAACCTCTGCAGAAATCGCACCTTCCTTATCACTCATGCGAAACGCTTGAGGTACAGGAATCACCCGCCTCCTCATTACAAAGCACAGGTTTGCATGAGAGTACACCTGACGTGCACTCTTTCAGACAAGAACTGTCACTACACTTCTCAAAGTCGCTTTCATACAAAGAAAACACTTGATATACCTCGAGCCCATTCTCTGGACAGTCATCAGGGTTTGAGCAATCACGAACAAAACACGTCTGCACAGAAGGATCGCACGATGCTTCTACAAAAAAATCAAAGTGCTTTTGGTATAAAAACTGGAACGCGGTTACTCCCACAACAGCAATGACCGAAAGCGCAATGATGGAGAGAAATATTCTGTCTGAGTTCATACGTCTATGCTACCAGTGTATCGTACCGCATTCCTAACCCTTTACAGCAACAGCAATACACTGCCAGTGACAATAATCCCAATGCCGATGAGTTTGTGAAGTAAATGCCGTGCAGAGATCTTCTCAGATAAGAACGCTGGGAATAGCAGCGTAGCCATGATGCCAAGCACAAACACGAACACAGGCTGGTATACCGAAACCATCATGACCATAGCAACCGGCGCAAAGAATAATGCAAAGTTAAAGCAGAATATCCCTATCGCATACAGCGATTCATTAAGTATATTAAGTCCAAGCACCCGACCACCGTTTCCAGTAACGTTTGCAATAAAACCCTTCCGATACGCAGGAACAAATAACGCTAATAGTAGTCCTGAGCACAAAATACCCACGTGATGCCAGAATACCACCGTCCAAAAGGTGTCCGAACTGCCTGCATATTTAAACAACACATCAAATAACGCATATGCCGCGCTGGAGCCGAGCATAAGAATAAGTACTGCTTTTTTGAGCCGTAACCGAGACTCTTCTGAAAACTCAAGCGACAAAACCACCCCACCCGCAATAACAAGACAGCCGCTTAGTATCTGCATTCCCGTGAGCGCTTCTCCCAACAAAAGTAACCCGAACACATATCCGAATATCGGTGTGAATTGAAAGAGCGGCACCACAATAGATGCTTCTTCTTTGGAAAGGGCAAAAAGATACAGAGCAATAGCGCAGACCTCTATACCCCCTGCGGTAATAAGGATAAGCACACTCCAAAGATTCATTACATCGAGTCCACCATTCCAGACAACTACAGCCGGCAACACGAGTGCACTAAACAACGTTGAATACAAAAGCAGCACCCCAATAGGCGCTTCCTTTTTTTTCATATGTCCCGTCAAATACTTATCAATGAGATTGGTGACGGCAGAAAGAAAAGGGCTTGCGAGCGCAATCAAAAACCATCCTATTCCCATAGAAGCAGTATACAAGAGCAATGCACAAAGCCCCTGCATCGCAGGGGCTTTGTGTTACGAACAGTAAGAAAACGTTACGCAGCCCGAAGTGGGAACCCAATGTGACGGAAGAGTGCATCAGCATCCTTCTTGCTCTTTGCCGTAGTAACGACGGTGATAGCAAGACCGAATACATCCTTGAGATCTTCGTCAGAGGTTTCTGGGAAGATGCTGTTTTCCTTGATACCGATGGTCATGTTCCCCATCGCATCAATAGCGGCAGGAGAAAGACCACGGAAGTCACGCGTACGAGGAAGTGCGATGTGGATGAGCTTGTCCAAGAAGTCGAACATGCGTGCACCGCGCAAGGTTACCTGGTACCCAATCACATCTCCTTCACGGCTCTTGAAAGTTGCAATGGACTGGCGAGCAGCACGAGGGGCAGCCTTCTGGCCGGTAATGCGAGCAAGGCGCTCAGCAACCGCTGCGTTGCGTGCCTTGTCCTTTGCGGAACCCGTACCACTTGAAACCACCACTTTCATAATGCGAGGTGCAGCCATGCGGTTTGTATACCCCATGCTTTCGGCAAGAGTATCAAAGGCGTTCTGCTGGCGTTGTTTGGTAATTGTCATACGTGGATTGGTTATTTGAGCACAGTGCCACTCTTCTTAGCGACGCGCACATTCTTGCCGTCAACGGCTTTGCGGCCGACACGAGTAGCTTTCTTGGTATCTGGATCAACAAGGGCAACGTTTGAAACATGTACCGATGCTGGACGTTCTACGATAGAGCCTGACTGGCGACCGCGACCCTTGAGGTGACGCTTCGCAACCGCAACTCCCTCTACGACGACGCGGTTCTCCTTCGGAAGGACACGTACTACTGCACCCGTCTTTCCCTTGTCCTTACCGGTGAGGACTACTACCTTGTCTCCTTTTTTGATTTTAAGTGTATTCATATGCGTATTGGCTATACAATTTCAGGAGCAATGGAAGCAATGTTTGCCCAGCCGCGCTCAACGAGCTCACGAGGTACTGGACCAAAGACGCGGTTACCCTTAGGACCCATCTCCTTACCCTGCTTCTCAATGATAACGACGGCGTTGTCATCAAAGGCGATATAGGAACCATCCTTACGGCGAGATGCCTTCTTGGTGCGTACCACGATAGCGCGCGCAACATCCTTCTTCTTTACGGCCTTGCGAGGTTCTGCAACCTGCACCGCAATAACAACCGTGTCGCCAATGCCTGCGTAGCGGCGCTTAGAACCACCGAGCACCTTGAACACGCGAGCGATCTTTGCGCCTGAGTTGTCTGCTACGGTAACGAGTGTTTGTGGCTGAATCATATAAAAGACATTAGCGGGCGATCATGAAGCGCTTCAGCTTGGAGATTGGGCGGCACCCAACGATGGTTACCTTGTCCCCTACCTTCACCGTGTTCCCTGGATCATGCACGAGGAACTTGCTGGTACGAGTGATGTACTTCTTGTACTTTGGGTGCTTCACGTAGCGGGATACCGCGACGGTAGCCGTGTCGGTCATGGCCGTCTTTACGACGACACCTTCAAAGGTCTGGGGCTTGGTGGTGGTTGCGGTAGTCATGGGAATAAAGTTATGCGGTCTTAGCGCGTGCGGACTGTTCGGTAAGCGCACGGGCGATCTCCTTGCGAGTCTTCTTTGGTGCGTCAGTGTCCTTTGGGCGGGCACCGGCAGCAGCAAAACGGAGCTTACGGAGCTCTTCACGCTTTTGTGAAAGAAGCGTTGCAAGTTCTACTGCGGACTTTTCTTTAAGAGAGGTTTTTTTGCTCATACGTAATTAGCGAGTGACGATAGATACTTTGCACGGAAGCTTGCTGCCAGCGCGACGAAGTGCGTCACGTGCTGGTGCGTCAGCTACACCGTCAAGCTCAAAGAGCACGCGACCTGGACGCACCTCAAACACGAAGTGCTTCGGATCACCCTTACCGCTACCCATGCCCACTTCAGCTGGCTTTGCCGTAATTGGTCGGTCTGGGAAGATGCGGATCCAGAGCTTACCTCCCTTACCCGTTGCACGAGCAAGAATCTTTCGGGCTGCCTCAATCTGGTTTGAGGT
>JAHFMT010000008.1:15250-22070 GCA_023267735.1 Candidatus Kaiserbacteria bacterium | reverse complement strand
CCCACGGTCACCTCGACCACATTGGCGGTATTCCCTTTATCCTTAGTCGCTTTGGTAACCCGCCTATCTATACGCAGGAACTCACTGCGGTGATGATTAAGCGTCGTCAGGAAGAATTCCCTGATACGCCAAAACCAGAAATCAACGTGGTGCAGGTTGGTCAGTCGGTAACGGTTGGCAAGACGAAGCTCTCGTTCTTCCCGGTGACGCACTCTATTCCAGACTCTATGGGTACCGTCGTTGCTACGCCACAAGGTAACGTGGTGGTGACCGGTGACTTGAAGCTTGAGCACGAAGATGGCGTACCAAGTGAACGCGAACAAAAGACCTGGGGTGCACTCTCTAAGGAGAAGAACCTCATGTTTATCGCTGACTCAACAAACGCTGAGAAGGACGGCTTCTCTATTCCTGAGTCTAAGGTGTATCAAACCCTTGAAGAGATTGTGAAGACAGTGAAAGGTCGTCTCATCATTGGTACCTTTGCATCACAGTTTGAACGTATGGTGCACATCATTAAGTCAGCAGAAAAGTACGGCAAGAAGGTGGTAACCGAAGGTCGTTCTATTCGTACCAACATTGAAATTGCACAACGAGTAGGTCTGTTGAAGGAAAACGATGGCGTGATTATCCCGTCACACGAGATTGATAACTATCCACCAGATAAGATTGTCATTCTTTCAACCGGTGCACAGGGTGAAGAGTTCGGTGCCCTTACCCGTATTGCAACGGGTCAGCACAAGACCATTCGCTTTACCAACCGTGACACCATCGTGCTCTCGTCCTCGGTTATTCCGGGTAACGAAGTGGCGGTGCAACGCCTGAAGGACAACCTCTATCGTCACGACCTTACCATCATCCACTATCGCTCCTCAGACGTGCACTCAACGGGTCACGGCAACACGGGTGAGCTCGTATGGATGAACCAGATGGTGAACGCAAAGTACTTCATGCCAGGCTATGGCTATCACACCATGCTTCGCTGTCATGCCCGTGCGGTAGAACAAGCAGGACGTCCTCGTGAGACCATCATCATTCCAGATAACGGAACGGTGATTGATATTGAAGATGGTGAGAAGCTTAACGTCCACAAGGAGAAGGTGCCATCTTCGCCACTGGTGGTAGATGGCTTCATGATTGGTGACATGCAGGAAGTAGTGGTGCGTGATCGTCAGATGCTTGCCAAAGACGGCATGTTTGTGATCATTGCTACCATTCACCTTAAGACCGGCAAGTTGAAGAAGTCTCCAGACATCATCTCTCGCGGCTTCATCTATCTGCGTGAGTCTCAGGAGCTCTTGAATCAGGCACGTCTGCTTATCAAGAAGACGGTGGAAGATACTACGTATGGTATGAACCCAGTTGATCTGGATTTCGTGAAGAATCGCCTTACCGATACGGTCTCAGGCTTCCTCTTCACCCGTACCAACAAGGCACCGATGGTTATCCCGGTACTTATTGGGGTATAGCCAAAGGTGATACTCGCAAAACACCCTTAGTGATAAGGGTGTTTTTGTATATGGGGAGCGGTTGACAAACCTATCCAATTCTGCTACTATCTTTTTGGTTACAAGTCCGGTCAAGTAAACCACAATCCCGTGGTCCAGATGACTGTCGGATTCTGCATCTTTTGCCGATATATTCGGCACGCAATATTCCTCCGGATGGGTGGAAGTGCAGGGTTCGTGAGAGGGTGCGCATCGGCTGCTGCATCCTCTTGACTTGGTTCTTCACACACGGACAGCCAGATACGCGAGCAGCGTTGACCTGCTTTGCAACGCCTTGGCCAGTCCTCGTTCGGATCCCCGCTTGCGGCATTGCTGTGGGGGCCATCCGAACCGCATCCCGAGCCGCGCTCTGCGCGACAAGGGCGAGCGGGGATCCTTTTTAGGGTCCCCGTTTTGCTTTTTGTCTTCAGCTTGTATACTGTCGCCCATATGTACCTTTAGAGATGTGGTGATCGAAACGCTGGGTCCATCACCAGTATGTGCGATTGCTATATGCTGCGGTAATGGATGCGGTTCATCAAACTTCACGCTAGCCCAACTGTGCTCTTGGCAGATGAAGGAACTGTATTCGTTACGATGCGGACAAGCGCCGACCGCTCGAGCCCCCGAGGGTCACGGGTGACTTGTCTCATAAAAAGGCCTCATGACGAGAGGCCTTTTTCTTTTCTCGTATTGCCCGCTACTATACCAAGATGGAGCGATACACGCATGAAGAACGACAACTACTTGAAGAGAAGTATGCACATATTCCTTGTGCAGCATTTGAGGCAGATAGGAAACGACTTGCTGCAGGAGAACCAGTTGCGTATGTCATCGGCACGCAGCCTTTCTTGGGACTTTCCATACATCTTAATTCTCGCCCGCTTATTCCCCGCCCTGAAACAGAAGGATGGGTGGAAGATGTGTTATACGATCGGTTTATGGTGTCGGTGGGTCAGGGTGCCCCTACGCGCATGCGTATCACCAGCGCACCATCTGAGACCTCATCGCGTCCACCTCGGGTGCTTGATCTATGTGCAGGCTCAGGTGCTATTGGATGCGCGATACTGAAGTACGTCCCTGACGCAGAAGTGTGGTTCGCAGAGATTGATCCTGCACATGAAACAACAATACAAAAGAACATTCGTGAGAATGGACTAGACGCATCTCGTGCACATATTGTGATTGGCGACCTATTTGAGTCTCTTGATGAGCGCTTTGATGTGATACTCACAAATCCTCCGTATATTCCTGAAGGACGCACGCTTCCTGAAAGCGTTACCGCCTACGAACCTTCTACCGCGCTCTTTGCCGGTACTGATGGGCTTGGGATTATCGCACGTATCGCAGCTTCTGCTGCTGAGCATCTGCGCCCCTCAGGGGAACTCTGGCTTGAGTGTGACAGTGTGCATGCTGAGGAAGTAGGACGTCTTGTTGCGTTAGGTGGCGCGTCTCATGTTGATATACGAAATGACCTATATGGCAGGCCACGCGTGGTCGTGGGATACTATGCGTAATGCAGGAGCAGATAGCATCATTCCTCACCGTTCTCACCCAAGGTCTTCGGGACATAGAGACAATTTCATCCTGGGTATTTGTCGCCTTGTTATTGGGGTGGCTTGTGTTTAGCGCCATACTTTTCTATCACTGGTTTCGGTACAACCTTGGGTCAGCGTTTACTCCCATCGCACTTGCGATATATGGATTCGCCTCCCTCGCCCTTATCGGCTATGCCGCAACTGGCCTCTAACATATGAGAAGTATCTTTCAAGAAAGCATGCTGGAGAAAGATGAACGTGTAGTACGTGTGGCGCGCAGGCATCCACTCATTATTCTCTCCAAGCTCGCTGCCTTTGGTGTCTTTGCCATACTCCCCTTGCTATTGCCGCAAGCAATAGCTGCAGCGGTGCCAGGGCGTGATGTGCTTGGTGAGCTATTTCCTATGGTGGATGCCCACTACGCACAATTCCTGCTTGGATGCTGGTGGCTTCTTGCGCTTATGGGTGCCTTCCGTGCCCTCACTGAGTACTACCTCGACGTCTGGGTTATCACGAATCGTCGCGTGATTGATATTGAGCAGCACAGTTTCTTTAACCGACAGGTATCTAGTGTGTTCTTGTCGCACGTACAGGATGCAACGACAACCATCAATGGAATTTTACCGACACTCCTCAACTACGGTGATATTGAAATACAGTCAGCAGGTACCATCTCCCATTTTCGTATTAAGGGCGTACCGCACCCCCGTGCCCTTCGTGACATTATCCTTTCCAAGGCAAGTGAGTACGTTGAGCTGCATCATACGGCTGAGTAGAGGCGTATTGGGGTATGTACCAGCCCATACCACCCACACCCATTTTCTGCTAGAATTGGCGGTATCGTATGGCAGACAAGCACCTCTCCACAGAACCATATAAAGGCGTGCGCGATTTCTATCCTGAGGACTATGCAAAGTTGCAGGCTATCTTTGCGGGTGTGCGCAAGACTCTTGCTGGGTATGGATATGAGGAATACAACGCATCTCCACTGGAACACTCTGAATTGTATGAGAGCAAGGGTAACGAAGAGATTATCCGTGAACAGACCTTTTCATTTACAGATAGAGGTGAACGCCGCGTCACACTGCGTCCTGAGATGACGCCAAGCTTGGCGCGTATGGTGGCGGCAAAGCGTCGTGAACTTACCTTCCCGCTTCGCTGGTTCTCTATTGGTAACCGTTTTCGATATGAGCGTCCTCAGCGTGGTCGCCTCCGTGAGTTCTATCAAATGGATGTTGATCTCATCGGTCTTCCTGCAGGTGAGGCGGATGTAGAGGTACTCACACTTGCCGCCGATATTATGAGTCAGTTCGGTGCACTTTCTGAAGAGTTTTCTATTCGCGTAAACTCCCGTCCCCTTCTTTCTGCTGCCACAAAAGCCGCAGGATATGACACGCCTGAGGCAATGCGTGAGTACCTCAGACTCCTTGATAAGAAGGATAAGATTTCTGGTGCAGAATATACCGCAGGGCTTGCGGGACATGCTGATCCGCTCGCGCTTATTGATGAAGCTGCTGACGCAGATATTGCGCGTGAGAAAGCGGCTATTGTTGCCCTTATAGAAGAAGCCAAGCGTCGTGGTGTTGCTAATGTCGTGCTTGATATGACGGTTGCTCGTGGTTTTGACTACTACACCGGCATGGTGTTTGAAGTCCGTGATACGAACCCAGAGAATGCCCGTGCCCTCTTTGGTGGTGGTCGATACGATGGTCTCATGGCGCTCTTTGGTGCTGAGCCAGTACCCGCGGTGGGATTTGCTATCGGTGACGTTTCTTTTGCAGACTTCCTTGAAACGCACGGTCACGAACTGTCTCTTGCTTCGGCACGTCCAACGCTTTTCATTGGTACGCTCTCACCGCAGGACATGCCAGAGGCACAACTCCTTGCAAAGCAACTTCGCAGTCAGCATGTGCGTACGTTTGTGAATCTGCGTGAACGTGGCCTCGGCGACCAGGTGAAGGAAGCAGCAAAGCGTGGTATTCCCTTTTTCGTTGCATATGGTGAAGAGGAACGCACTACCGGTACCGTGAAGATAAAGCGTTTGGCTACGGGTGAAGAGTCTGAGGTATCCGTTTCTGCTATTCCGCAGGCGCTCTAATCATGCGGGAGATTACGTTTGATATTGAAACAAAGATAGTTGGTTTTGGACGTGGACGTCTTAACCCTGAGGAGCTTGAGATTACCGTTGTAGGAGTACATGACTCTGAAACAAATGAGTACACAGGATATTTTGTAGAGGATCTGCCACGATTGTGGCCCGTGATTGAACGTGCTGATGCCCTTATCGGATACAACTCTGATCACTTTGATATTCCCGTGCTAAACAAATACTATCCCGGTGACCTTTCAAAGATCCGCTCCATAGATCTCATGGCTGAGGTACAGAAGGTGCTGGGTCGTCGTGTGCGTCTTGAGGCAATTGCGCAGGCAACGCTTGGTCGTGGAAAGTCGGGAGATGGTCTTGAGGCAGGTACCTGGTGGGAGAATGGCGAGAAAGATAAAGTGCGTGACTACTGTCTGGACGACGTCCGCCTTACCCGTGAACTGTATGATTTTGCACTCGCGAATGGATTCTTGAAGTACAAAGATTTGCGTGATATCCGCGACGTGAAGCTTGATACGAGAGGTTGGCGCAAAAAGGCGAAGGAGACGCCCGCACCGCTTACGCATACGCTCGGGTTTTAAGAAAAAATCCCCGTGCTTCGGACACTGCACATGAGTGCAATGCCGAAGACACGGGGATCTTGTTAACGCGCGTCAGAACGGCGCAGGCGCCGCGTAGAACACGCGAGCGTTCTTGTCGATGACGCTCTCGTTCTTGCTCCAGAAGAAGACACCATGCCAGATGGACTCGCAGTCCTTGGTACGGCACTCCTTCCGGTAGCTCATCATCATCTTGGGCAGCTCCTTCGGGTAGAAGACGTTCTGCCGCTCGTCTCCTTTCGGGTCCAGGAGATCGTTGCTGATCATGGAGACGATGGTGGCCAGATCGAGTTCCGGGTTCTCGGGGAGTTCCCGGAGCACCTGGTGTCCATCGATGCAGCCCTTCTTGTCTGCGTGCGCATGGGCGATCTCCCCGCACTCCACCAGAACGGGTGTGCTGGGGAGATTGAGCTGAACTCCCTCGAGGACTTTTTCTCCGTAGACCATGAGGTCGCCGGGCTTGGGGTTGAGGTTGTTCACGAAGAAGGACTCGATCTCGGTTCCTTGCAGGGCCGGCACGTTCAGTCGCAATTTCTTGACGACTGCGCATGCGTGCTCGACATCGAGTTCCTCAATCGGTCTGTGTGCCATCAACGCGCTGGTCATGGGTTCTCCTCGGATGGGATGGGTGAATGCTGAAGCAAAATGGATTCGCCACAGCGCACAAGGTTCGGGTACAAGCCCTGTGTGCTGTGGCGAATGTATGACGTAACGAACAAATATCTGGGTATTGTTATACTACAGAAACCATTCCAAGTCAATAGTTTCTGGTACCTAGTTAGAAACTTACGAGTAGCACAATAACCGCAAGAAGTACCCGGTATATCACGAATGGTACGAGTGAGTATCGACGAAGGAGCTTCATGAGTCCCCATACCGCAACAAGTCCTGAGAGAAATGCGGCAAGACAGCCAAGGAGTAGCGCGGCAATTCCCACCGATGCATCTGTGCCGCTCAGGAGTTCAACAAACTTCATACCCCCTGCCCCAAGAATGACCGGAAGTGCAAGGAGGAATGTGAATCGTGCTGCCTGCTCACGGGTAAGGCCAAGCAGCATACCGCCAGCAATCGTCATGCCTGAGCGTGACATGCCAG
>JAHFMT010000008.1:0-15240 GCA_023267735.1 Candidatus Kaiserbacteria bacterium | reverse complement strand
GCAAGCGCATGGGGTTTAGTAATTGGTCCAGGAGTATTGCTTTTGTTTCGGTAGCTCTCGGCAAACAGCATGATGATGGAGCCGATGATGAGCGCGCCCGCAACAGAAAATGCAGAACGGAATATTGCTTCAATAATGTCACCAAAGAGTACGCCCGCGATAACGGCAGGAATAGAGCCAATGAGGATAGCAATGAGCAACCGGAGAGTCTCCTGTTCTGTAGGCTGTCTGCGGATCCAGTGATATCCAGTCATAACCAACTTCTTGATATCAACCCTGAAGTACCAGATGATGGCGAGTGCAGTTGCTAAGTGCAGTGCCGCATCAAACGCAAGCGAGCCTTCTCCAGAAAGACCTAGCACATCACGGGCAAGGATAAGGTGCCCGCTTGAGGAGATTGGGAGAAATTCAGTAAGTCCTTGGACCACGCCCAGAAGGATTGCGTCAAGTATTCCCATAAATGGTATACTCACAGCATACCATTTTTATAGACTTTCATGCAGAAATTCCTCGTCCCCTTTGCGATTATTGCATCTCTTGCCGTGCTGGGTGTGGCCATTGTGCTCGTACGTGGCATGGGCCCTACGGGCGGCGATAAAGAGCCTGAGTTTAACGTAAAAGCCATTCCTGCCGTAACTGCTGAGGACCATATCATGGGTAACCTCAACGCTCCTATTAAGGTTATTGAGTACTCCGACATTGATTGCCCATACTGCAAAATCTTTGAGCAGAACATGCGGCAGATCATGGCTGAGTCTGGAAAATCTGGAAAGGTTGCGTGGGTATTCCGTCACTTCCCGTTGGTAGGTAATCATCCAAATGCCGCTAAGCATGCAGAAGCTGCGGAGTGCGTTGCCTCTCTTAAGGGCAACGATGCATTCTGGAAGTTCCTTGATGCGGTACACACTGCTGCACCAAATACGAAGCAGTTTAATCCTGCTGACTACCAGATGCTGCTCCCATCTCTTGGGGTCGCTGATGATGCGTTCTTGGCATGTACTGCCAAGGGTACCTTCAAGGATCGTGTGGCAAAGCAAGCACAAGACGCACAGGCAGCTGGCGCAACGGGTACCCCATTCATGGTATTCGTGGCTCCCGATGGCACTATGCTTCCTGCAAGTGGTGCGCTCTCTTATGAACAGCTCAAGGGTCTTATTGACCAGCTTGTTGCTATTGTTCCTGCGGCATAGTGTGTAAGGTTTCTAAACAAGGAACCCGCAAACGCGGGTCCCTTGTTTATTCCTCATCAACTAGATTCATGCGATATATCGCAAATGAATGTTCCCCATCAAACATGTCTCCGGGGTTTGGCAGATAGAGGCGTTTTCTGGTGATCTCTGTCGTGGCATCTTTCAAGAGTTTGCGGAAGATACGGAACTCTTCGGCAAGATCTGCGTACTTAATGACATGGCGGCGCAGCTGGGGTGACCCGTCAGCATTCTTGGTTTTCTTGCATTCATATACGATGAAGTTGCGTACTGGTCGTTCGTATATGGCAGAAACGGTGTAGTAGTTAAAGAGTGCTTGGAGGCGGAATGTGAGTGCAAACTCTTTACTTTTGCTAAAGCTGTTTATGAACTTGTGATCCACAATATCTACCATACCTGGTGCACCCTTTGCCTCAACTACCAAGTCAGATATGGCTTTGATAGGAATTGGGATACCGGGGATCTTTGCTAATCCGCGCACCTCAGCACCGATCACCTTGTGGCGCGGTGGTGTGGCGAGATAGAAGTTGATGGCCTGCAGATATTCATCCTCCATACTTACCCGCTTTGCCCGCTGCTCTTTCTTTGTCTTTGCCTTGCCAAACGCAAGCTCAAAGTCTGGTACGTTTCGGAGATACGTAAGGCCACGGGCAATGGCTTCTTCTTTCGGAGTGCCTTGGTAGAAGAACTCAAGTGCGTGGTGTCCTGCTCTCCCTACCACTGACGCAGGCGATGCGGGTACGTCATATATTTCTTGTACGTAGCGTGTGTACCATGCCAGCGGGTTGCGCAAAAACGACATGAGCGATGAATAACTCCAGTGTTTGATGGGATATTTCTTTTTCCCTTTCCTAGTCATACCCCTATTCTACGACACATTGACAAAATATATTATGTGTTATATATTCAACCCGTTCGCTTCTCTGGGCGTCACCTCAACAAGGAAAAGTATATGTTTCTCGTACGCACCCGACGGGGATATCGGTACCAGAGAAAAAGGCTTGCCATGGTGGCGGGCCTTTCTTTTTGTATAGTATGAAAAACCGCCCCGAGGGGCGGTTTTTCATACTAATAACTCTTCAAATGCCGTGCCTTCTCGTGGGTACGAATCTTTTCCAGTGCCTTTGCTTCAATCTGGCGAATACGTTCACGGGTCACACCAAACTCCTTTCCTACCTCCTCAAGGGTGTGGTAGATACCGTCAGCAAGGCCGTGGCGAAGTTCAAGAATCTTACGTTCCTTCGGAGAGAGTTCACCAAGCACTTCGCGAATCTGTTCACCAAGAATGCGTTCTGAAGATTCCTGTATTGGGGATGGAATCTTGTCGTCGGCAATGAAGTCACCAAGCGTGGTCTTCTCATCATCATCAGAACCTACCGGATTCTCAAGTGAGAGGGTGTCCTGATTGATCTTTTCAATCTGATAGATCTTCTCTACCTCTACCCCCATCTCAACCGCAATCTCTTCTGGCTGAGGATCACGACCGAGTACCTGTGCCAAGCGGCGAGATACCTGCTTGTATTTGGCAATGGTTTCCACCATGTGCACTGGAATACGGATGGTGCGAGACTGGTCAGCAAGTGCACGAGTGATTGCCTGGCGAATCCACCAGGTGGCATACGTGGAGAACTTAAAGCCCTTACTCCAGTCAAACTTATCAACGGCACGGAAGAGACCAAGGTTACCTTCCTGGATAAGGTCAAGGAGGGTGAGGTCTGGTGAGCGACCTACATACTTCTTGGCGATGGATACCACGAGACGCAGGTTAGAACGCGCAAGAATGTTGCGTGCCTCGTCATCTCCCTTTTCAATACGCTTAGCGAGCTCGCGTTCCTCACTTGCGGTAAGGAGCGGGTACTGACCAATTTCACGAAGGTAAATCTGAATAGAATCGTAGCTGCTTGAGCTGCGTTCTTTAATGTTGCGGGATGCAAGGTATTCATCCGCATTGTCTTCAAGCATGCCGCCCTCAAGCACATCAATGCCAGCGGTAACGAAGCGTTCATAGAGCTCATCAAGGAATGAAATGTCTTGCTCAACCGTTGGAAACTCTTTGAGAATTTCGTTGTAGGTAATATACCCACGTTCTTTACCGTGAGCGATAAGTTTCTCTGCTTTGATATCTTTTTCTGCAGCACCGCGTGCGCCCTTTCCGGCAGGCTTAGCGCTTTTCTTTGCAGCTTTTGCAGGTACGCGCTTAGGCGCAGCTTTCTTCACTGCCTTCTTGACGACTTTCTTTGCAGGCTTTTTTGTACGAGCAGCAGACTTAACAGCCTTCTTGGCTTTTTGTTTCTTTGCCATGTGGGTAGGTGGCTAGGTTAGTAAGAAAGAGATGCAATCTGTTTTGCGAGTGTGGCGCACGTACTTTCAGCTTCCCGAGCAGCCTCATCATCTCCTGTTGCCTGTGCACTACGGAGACGAGAGAGCACAGCTTGGTAGGTCTCATTGAGAACAAGCTTCTCAAAACGACGAATAAGATCATCTGCAGCATCTATGCCGGGATCTTCACCGAAGGTTACGCCCACTTCAATAACGGTGCGTTCCGGTACGTCATGTATTTGCGACGCCGGAGGTACGACAATGCGACTATACTCCGATTCTACGTGTTTTGCAAAGGGTGTATTGGGATAACTGATGGGTACGGCGCGCAGGAGTAGCTCAAGCGATTCGCGCTGACTTTGCCGTTCTGCAGGGATACTGACGTTCCCTGCCTGGGGGCTTGGAAAGGTCGGCGTGTTGCTCTTGATGCGTCCCACAGCCTCTCGTACAGCCTCAGGGACGGTCTCCAGACGCTCTGCGACCTTGCGTATGAAGTGTTCCCGCTCAAGGGGACTCCCGATAGCGGCGACCAGTGGCAACACGGTCTTTTCCACGGCAAGCACCAAGCGGTGGGGACTACTCTCGCCCGCACCCAGTATGGCGAGGAAGAATTCAATAGCAGAAGAAGCGTCAGTAACCATCTTGGCAAAACGCTTTGGATCTTCACTAATCACATCAGCAGGATCCTTTCCGAGAGGCATACGCACTGCCTTTACCCGCATACCCATGCGAATAGCCATCTCGGCACTCTTGGCGCTTGCCGCAAGTCCTGCCTTGTCAGCGTCTAGTGAGAGCATGAGGTTCTCGGCATATCGCTTCATGAGCGCAATGTGTGCGTCCCCAAGCGCGGTACCTGAAAGTGCTACGGTATTCGTAAAGCCGGCTTGGTGTGCGTGGAGCACATCCATCTGTCCCTCCATGAGAATGACAAAGCCACGCGTGCGTATCGCATCTTTTGCTTTGTGCATACCAAACAGGACTGCTGACTTCTTAAAGAGCTCAGTCTCAGGACTATTCAGATATTTTGCAGGCTCCTGCTCTCCCACTTTTGCAGAGGTAGGCAGGGTGCGTCCAGTGAATGCAACGGTGCGTCCTGCCCCATCTTTTATCGGGAACATGAGCCGACCACGGAAACGGTCGTAGTAGGTGCCAGGCTTGCCGTCAGCTTCTTTGATGAGTCCTGCCTCAAGGAGTTCCTGTACGGTGTATCCTTTCGCACTCAAGTGATCAAGCAGTGCGCGCCACTCATCAGGTGCAAAGCCTAGTGAGAATCCTTCTATGGTTTCTTTGGTGAGGCCACGGGACTGTGCGTATGCATATGCAGGTGTATCTTCACCAAGGCCATGCACAAAGAATTGCTCGGCATCACTCATGGCGGCGTACAGCCGATCACGCTTGTCATGGTTCTTATCTGGTTGGCTATACACCAACGTGACACCCGCACGTTCTGCAAGGAGTTTGAGTGCACCCTTGAAATCAAGTCCCTCTATCTTTTCGGTGAAAGTGAATATGTCACCACCTTCACCACACCCAAAGCAGTGATAGCTCCCTCTATCAGGGTTTACATGGAATGATGGTGTCTTCTCCTTATGAAAAGGGCAAAGGCCCTGCAGTGACTTCCCTGCGCGCTTTAACTTCACCTGTGCGCCCACCACATCCATGATGGAGAGCTTGTCTTTGATTTCTTGTACGGAGTCGGTTGCCATTTGCTCATCATTGTACGGCATCCGTGCTTATCAAAGCACTTGACATTATGCATATTATATGTAATTATGCATACGCACACTTCCCTAACCTAAGAAGGAGGCAGCGTTGTTCGCAAACATCTGTCTCGGTCTTGGAGTAGCGATGTTGTCTCTCATTCAGCTTTTCTTTCGCGCGCATATACCGCACGAACAAAAGAAGAAAGAGGAGTGGTGGTGTCTCACTATCACGGCCTTGTTCTTTTTCATCGTGGGCGTGTCCATTCTCGGATACTCCATTGTGAAATAGAGCGCACCCCCTATGTTGTCCTGAAGGACTTCCGGGGGTGTTTTTTATATACGAAACAGCCCCATCCATTTGGACGGGGCTGAATCTTGTATTTCCTTTGTTACTTACGCAACTTCAGTAGCAGCTTCTGCAGCAGCACGCTCAGCTTCCCGAGCACGTGCTTCCTGCAGCTTGGTTATGTTTGCATGCTTCTTGCTGCCAGCAAGACCGGTACCTGCAGGGATGAGGCGACCGAGGATAACGTTCTCTTTGAGACCCTTCAGAGTGTCTGCAGCGCCCTTAAGCGATGCATTGATGAGCACCTTGGTGGTCTGTTCGAAGGATGCGGCAGAAAGGAATGAGCGACGTGCAAGTGCGGATTCCTTGATACCAAAGACAATGTCCTTAGCCTTCGGTGGCATCTTGCTCTCTGCTTCGGCGCTAGCAACTGCCTCGGCAAACTCCCATCCTTCAAGCACATCCCCTACCGCGTATTCAGTATCACCTGACTCAGTGACCTTCACGCGAGAGAACATCTGCTTCACGACCACTTCAAGGTGCTTGCGTGACACCGGTGCACCCTGGAGCTCATAGATCTTAGATGCTTCTGCAATGATGTATTCCTGGGTCGCTTCGCGGCCTGCAAGCTCAAAGAGCTCATCAAGGTCAGCGGAACCGTCGGTAAGGAACTGACCCTTCTTCACGGAGTCACCTGCCTTTACGAGCGCCATGCGGGGATAGATCACGGCATATGCCTTGTTCATCTCATCCTTCTTCTTTCCAGAGTTCTCTGGCGCAAGGATGATGACCTTCTCACGACCGTTCTCCTGCACCTCCACCACAAGACCATCGGTCTTTGCGATGAGTGACGCGTTCTTTGGAGAGCGTTTTTCAAAGATTTCTTCCACACGAGGAAGACCTGCGGTGATGTCACCACCCACTGATGCGGTACCACCGGCGTGGAAAGTACGCATGGTGAGCTGGGTACCTGGTTCACCGATTGCCTGTGCGGCAACGGTACCAACGGCCTCACCGAGATCTATCTGCTGCTGATTGGAAAGGTCCATACCGTAACATGCCTGACAGATACCATCACGAGTCTCACAGGACATTGGTGAGCGTACGTACACTGCGTTGATAGTGTCTTCGTTTGCAATAGTACGGGCATCATCAGCGGAGAGCATAAGGCCCTTCTTGAGAGTGGTTCCACTAGCCTCAACAGCTTCCCCGAGGGTACGACCGCGAATAGCATCAGCGAAGTCAATCTGCACACCTGACGCAGAAACGCGAGAGATAGTCACCCCACGCTTCGTCTTACAATCAACTTCAGTGATGATAGAGTCCTGCGCTACGTCAAAGAGACGACGGGTAAGGTACCCGGCACGTGCGGTACCAAGCGCGGTGTCGGTAAGACCCTTACGAGAACCGTGGGTACTCATGAAGTACTCAATAGGGTTCAAGCCCTCGATCATTGACGAGATAATTGGCACCTCAATGGTTTCTCCTGAGGCGCTCTGGATGAGGCCCTTCATACCCACCATCTGCGTGAGGTTACCAAGGGAACCACGAGCACCTGACTTAATCATGTCGTGGACTGGACCATTTGGGTTGAGTGTCTCACCCACCAAGGATTCAATCTTCTGACGGGTACCGTGCCAGAGTTCAATAACCATACGGCGCTTCTCTTCTTCAGAGAGCAAGCCGTTCTTGTAGTCGTCTTCAATGCGCGCCACCTTCTCACGGGTTTCGTTCACCACGCTTGCCTTCTTCTCTGGAACAGAGATGTCATCAAGTGACCAGGTGATACCAGAGCGTGTTGCGTACTCGAAGCCGAAACGCTTGATCTTGTCTGCAATCGCTGGCACCGCATCAAGGCCATAGCGAGTGATGGAATCGTTGAGGATACCTGAGAGCACCTTCTTAGTGATGGCATCATTCATGTACGGATAGTCCGCAGGAAGCACGGTGTTGAAGAAGAGACGACCAACGGTGGTCTCAAAGATCTTGCCGTCAAACGGTGCGTACTTCTCCTTGCCGGCTACGGGCATGACGTGCACCTTTGCGCGCAAATCAAGTGCCCCACAGTCATACGCGAGAATCGCAGCATTTGGGTTTGGATAGTAGCTGCCTTCACCCTGTGCACCATCAATAGTCTTGGTGAGCCAATAACAACCGAGCGCGATGTCGTGCGACGTTGCGATAACCGGAAGACCAGAACCAGGCTTCAAGATGTTCTTGTTAGAACTCATGATGTTTGCCGCTTCCCACTGTGCTTCTTCAGAAAGTGGTACGTGTACGGCCATCTGGTCACCGTCGAAGTCTGCGTTAAAGGCAGGACAAACGAGTGGGTGGAGCTGGATAGCATCACCTTCAATAAGCACTGGGCGGAATGCCTGGATAGACTGACGGTGCAAGGTTGGTGCGCGGTTGAGGAGCACGTGCTTGCCGGCAATCTTCTCTTCAAGGATTTCCCATACTTCTGGTACACCGTCTTCAATCAAACGTCCTGCACCACGGATGTTGAATGCAAGTTCGCGTTCAAGGAGGCCTGCGATAACAAACGGACGGAAGAGCTCAAGTGCCATGTGCTTTGGCAAACCACACTCATCAAGCTTAAGAGTAGGACCCACCACGATTACGGAGCGTCCTGAGTAGTCTACGCGCTTTCCGAGAAGGTTCTGACGGAAGTAACCCTGCTTGCCCTTCAAGTAGTCAGCGAGAGACTTCAGCGGACGGCGCTGTGCCGGAGTGAGTGCGCCCTGGTTTGCACCTGCCTTGCGGATAGAGTTATCAATGAGTGCGTCAACTGCTTCCTGCAAGATGCGCTTCTCGTTGCGGAGAATCACCTCAGGTGCGTGAATATCAAGCAACTTCTTTAAACGGTTGTTGCGGTTAATCACGCGACGATAGAGGTCGTTCACATCAGACGTTGCGTGACGGCCACCCTCAAGGGCAACCATCGGACGAAGTGCTGGTGGAATCACTGGAATCTTGGTGAGGAACATCCATTCAGGACGAACTCCTGAGGCGATCATGCCGGAGATAAGGGAGATACGCTTGGCAAGTTTCTCACGATCTGCTGCACCTGCCTGGTGGTAGCGTGCATCAAGTTCGGTACGGAGCTTCTTCATGTCCACGTTGCGGAAGAGGTCGTAAATAGCCTCGGCACCGGTGCGTGCAGTGAAGAGTGAGCCGTACTTTACGGAGAAACGGTGGTACTCAATTTCGTCAAAGACGCGACCCGCAACCACGCTCTCAATTTCTGTACGAGCAGAAACCATCTTCTCCTTAAGCGCATCGCGCTCAGCATCGGTATGTACTGCCTTGTACTTGCTCTTGTACTCAGATTCAAGTTCACCAAGAAGATTCTTCTTCCCTTCATCATTTACGTTCGTGACGATGTAGCCAGCGAAGTAAATAACCTTCTCAAGCTCTGCACCGGATACGCCAAGTACCTGTGCCATACGGCTTGGTACGGAGCGGAGATACCAGATGTGTGCCACTGGTACTACCAACTCAATGTGGCCCATGCGTTCACGACGTACGATAGAGCGGGTGATTTCAACACCACACTTATCACAAACAATACCCTTGTAACGGATACCCTTGTACTTGCCGCAGTAACATTCGTAGTCACGTTCTGGACCAAAGATCTTCTCGTCAAAGAGACCGTGCTTCTCAGAGCGCTGGGTACGATAGTTAATGGTTTCTGGCTTGGTGATTTCACCGTGGCTCCAGGAAAGGATGCGTTCCGGAGATGCAAGCATCAAGCGGATTGCGTTCCAGTCACGCACTTGGGTGCGGCCAGGGCGGCGTCCTTCCGGGGCGCGATCACCTTTTGGAGAACGAGTGTTTCGAGAAATAGGCATAGTGATTTCGATAAGGTTAGTAATGATTACTCGTTCTCCGAGTTCTTGCTCTCAATTGGCTCCACATCAAGCGCGAGACCACGAAGCTGGTTCGTGAGCACGGAGAATGATGCTGGAGTGCCGGTGTGGCTAATATGTTCGCCGCGTACGATAGCGTCGAATGCCTGAGAGCGGCCCTGGATATCGTCTGACTTAATGGTGAGCATCTCACGCAGCGTGTATGCCGCGCCGTAGCCAAGGAGTGCCCACACTTCCATCTCACCAAAGCGCTGACCACCGTTTTGTGCTTTACCACCAAGCGGCTGCTGCGTAATGAGTGAGTACGGACCGATAGAGCGCATGTGGATCTTGTCCTCCACCATGTGATGCAGCTTCAAGACATACATGTAGCCCACGGATACTGGCTGAGCGAATGCTTCACCAGTGCGCCCGTCATAGAGCTTCATCTTGCCTGAGCGGTCAAAGCCTGCCTTTTCAAGCTCGTCGCGGATTTCATCCACGGTGGCGCCTGCAAATGGTGGCACCACTGCCTGGTAGTTGAGGGTATGTGCCGCAAGACCGAGGTGCATTTCAAGAATCTGACCAAGGTTCATACGGGAAGGCACGCCAAGTGGTGTGAGGATCACATCAATTGGGTTGCCGTCCTTGTCGTATGGCATGTCTTCTGCAGGAAGTACGCGGGAGATAACACCCTTGTTACCGTGACGACCGGCGAGCTTGTCACCCACCGATACGTTACGCACCTGCGCAACCGTTACGACGATCTTCTTGATGATGCCGGTTTCAAGCTGGTCACCGCGTTCACGTGAGAACACACGTACACCAATCACACGACCGCGCTTGCCGCCTTCCATACGGAGTGAGGTGTCCTTCACGTCCTTTGCTTTGTCACCAAAGATAGAACGGAGAAGGCGCTCTTCAGGGGTAAGCTGGGTCTCACCCTTTGGGGTTACTTTACCTACGAGAATGTCACCAGGACGCACTTCAGCACCAATACGAATCACGCCTTCCTCATCAAGGTGCTTCAAGCGAAGTTCACCAACGTTTGGAATGTCGTGTGTCGTTATTTCTGCACCGAGTTTCGTATCACGTACGGCACATTCAAAGTCTTCAATGTGTACGGTAGTGAACTTAGAGTTCTGTACGAGGCGCTCGTTAATGATGATTGCGTCTTCGTAGTTCGCACCGTTCCAAGAAAGGAAGGCAACGCGTACGTTTTGACCAAGCGCCAACTGACCATTGTCAGAAGAGGTGGTGTCAGCAAGTGCATCACCCTTCTTAATCTTGTCGCCAAGGCGCACGATTGGGCGCTGCAAGAATGCAGAGTTCTGGTTGGTTTGCATGAGTCCCTGGAGACGGTATTCGTGCTTCTTATCATCCTTGTCGGTGATAACAATGCGACGTGCATCTACGTAGGTCACTTCACCAGATACATCAGCAAAGATGAGACGGCCAGTGTTGCGTGCCAAGTGCTCTTCAATACCGGTAGCAACAAGCGGTGCCTCAGGAATAAGTACTGGAGTTGCCTGTTTCTGCATGTTTGAACCCATGAGTGCGCGGTTGGCATCGTCGTGATCCACGAATGGAATCATGGCCGTTGCAACGGAGAACATCTGATAGGTAGACACGTCAATGAGATCAATCTCTTCGCGTGGCACAATCACCGGTTCGCCACCACGACGTGCTTCAAGCACCTCTTCTACGATCTTTCCCTTTGCATCAAGCATAGTTGCGGCATGCGCAATGGTGCGATCTGCTTCTTCAAGTGCGTTGAGATATACCACCTCTTCAGTGAGTACACCCTTCTTCATCACTGCGTACGGGGTTTCAATAACACCGTACTCGTTGGTACGAGCGTGCATAGACATACGCAGAATAAGACCAATGTTCTGGCCTTCTGGTGTGTGAATAGGACAGAGACGTCCGTAGTGGGATGGATGCACGTCGCGCACTTCAAAGCCGGCACGCTCACGGGTAAGACCTCCCGGGCCAAGGGCCGAAAGCGTACGCATGTTTTCAAGTTCTGCGAGCGCGTTCTGCTGGTCAAGGAATTGAGAAAGCTGGTTCGCGGTGAAGAATTCACGAACCGCAGCCTGGAATGGACGTGGGTTGATGAAGGCCATTGGGAGCGATGTTTCACTTTCAATAGTGGACATACGATCCTGGATGTTGCGCTTCATACGAGACATACCAACGCGCATACGGCTCTGGAGCAATTCACCTACGAAGCGAACACGACGGAAGCCGAGGTGATCGATATCATCTGGTGTTGCGTTTGGATCAGTATTGAGGCGAGCGATTTCAGTAACGATGCGGGTAAGATCCTCAAGCTTAAGGGTACGTTCACCAAGTGCCTTGTTCTCAGTTGAAAGGCCAAAGCGCTGGTTCAAACGGTAGCGACCAATCTTTGCGAGGTCATAGCGATCACCGCTAAAGATGGAGTTCACATACTCACGAGCGTTGTCGCTGGTAGTGAGGTCACCATCGCGCATGCGACGGTAGATCTCAAGGTATGCCTCATCAATAGTATTTGCGGTGTCGTGTGCGAGTGTTGCGGTAAGGGCCTGCTTGGTTACCGGATCCTTTGCGCACTTGCCTACTACCTCAGTCTTGGTGCCTGCACCAAAGACAGAAAGCAGGTTGGTCACTGGGAACTTACGCTTGCGGTCAATCTTTACGAAGATTGCGCCATCAGCGTCAGATTCAAACTCAATCCATACACCACGTGCAGGGATAACCTTCGCACCAAAGAGATTCTTGCCGCGGGTAAGTTCAGAAACGAAGAAGGCACCGAAGGAACGAGCAAGCTGGGGGACAATTGCACGTTCAACACCGGATACCACGAAGGACCCGCACGGGGTCATCATCGGCACATCAGAAAGGAATACTTCCTGAGTCTTTTCAGTGCCCATCGTCTTGTTGACGAGGGTTACCTTCACCTTGAGGGGGGCTTCATAGGTGCGCATGTTCTCACGAGCAAACTGCTCGTCATACTTTGCGTCGCCAAGTTCAAATTCGTCAAAGCGAAGTTCAAACTTCTTGCCTGAATAATCAGGAATCGGAGAAAACTCTTTGAAGAGTTCCTTTAGTCCTTCTTTGAGGAGCCAGTGGAATGAACCACGCTGGTGTGACACGAGATCCTCAAACGGTACGAGCGGCGCACGGTATGCGGAGAACGTTTTCTTCTCCAGAGCTTTGCGATGTTGCATGCAGGCCGTAGTGCTATGTTCGGAACGGGTTGGCGGTGCGCCTATAACGCGCAAAAACAGAAGCGCCTCCCGCGTTTCCGATATTTTAAATAATGTGGTATTCCCCCCAGAAAAACCCGTTCAAAACTCAATCAAATCTGGTTATGGGTAGTATAGCAGGGGTGTTTGGGAGCGCAAGGGGGTTTGGGGATAAAAATACCCCCCTGTGACAGGGTGACCTAGATATTTCCTATTTTTGTTTTATAGTCTATATATCTATGTCATCCCCCGAAAAGGTCTATATATACGGCAAACACGCGCTTGAAGAGGCGCTTATTGCTGCACCGCACGCTATTAAAAAGGTATTCCTCTCCCCCACGGCTCATGATCCAGAGCTGGTTTCTCTTATTGAAAAGAACCAGATTAGTCTTGCAGAACTCAAGCAAGGCAAGGGTGGTGAGTTGGTAGGCTCTGACGCAACCCATCAGGGTGTCATTGCCGTCATGGACCCATCTTCTCTTCTACAGGACTTTGATACGTTCATAGGAAACCTTGAGGTAACACCAAGGACGGCAGTAGCAATTCTTGGTGAAGTGCAGGATCCACATAACGTAGGTGCCATCATCCGCTCAGCTGCAGCCTTTGGTCTTGCCGCCGTGCTTATTCCCGAACACCGTCAGGCCGGTATCACCGGCACCGTGGTGAAGACGTCTGCGGGTATGGCCTTTCGTATTCCGCTTGTCACCATCGGCAACGTGAACTACGCAATCCGTGCACTCAAGGAAAAGGGCTTCTGGGTATATGGCCTTGCGATGGACGGTGCACAGCCACTCCCTACGGAAAAGTTTGATGCACCAGCAGCCTTTGTTATAGGCAACGAAGGTGAGGGTATTCGTGAGAAGACCCTTGAGCTCTGTGATATTGCCCTTTCTATCCCAATGCATGAGCGTACCGAGTCCTTGAATGCTGCGGTCTCTGCGGGTGTCGTGTTCTACGCCTGGAATACGAAAGTACACACGTAGCTGGTACTATCTGTATATGAACCACAAGACGGTAGTGCTTTATCACGGCGGCTGCCCTGACGGGTTTGGGGGTGCCTGGGCAGCGTGGAAGAAGTTTGGTGACAGTGCGGTGTATATTGCGCAAAAGGACAGAAAGATTCCTGCTCCAGAAATAGATGGTGCTGAGGTGTATCTTATTGACTTCTGTTTCTCTACAAAAGAGATTATGGATGATATTCAGGCACGTGCTGCTCGATTGGTGGTGCTTGATCATCATGAAAGTGCAAAAGATATTGTGGAGAGCATGCGTGAGCATGTGTATGACGTGAATCGTTCTGGAGCAGGCATTGCATGGGATTATTTCTTTCCCGACACTCCTCGTCCCCTGCTTATTTCATACCTTGAGGATCGTGATTTGTATCGGCACAAGTATGAAGAGACAGGGCCACTGCATGCATATCTTGAAGTGCGCGAGTTTTCGTTCGACGAATGGGATCGCGTAGCATATGCGCTTGAGCATCCAGAAGAGAAAGAAAAGATGATGCTCACGGCACGCACGTACGAAGAGTACTTCAATCTTCTTGCGGACATTTCTGTACAAAAAGCAAAGCTTGTTGAGTTTGAGGGACACCGAGTGCTGTTTGCTACCTGTCATCCGGTGAAGTCACTGGCATCTCGTGTAGGTAATTTGCTTGCAAAGAAGCTTCCTCCAATTGGTCTCATTGTAACGGCACATCCTGATGGATACGGTGTTTCTATTCGTGGTGATGGCAGCGTGGATGTATCACAGATTGCTGCAAAATATGGTGGTGGAGGACATACAAGTGCCTCTGGATTCTTGATTCATCGTAATGGGCCGTTCCCGTGGACGTTGCTTGAAGAGAATCCTAAAGGTTCAGAGGATTAGTGCTTATGCGTGTTCTTGCCATAGAGACCTCCTGCGACGAAACCGCTATTGCGGTCGTTGAGGCTGTGGGTGATGCGCAGTCTGCGGAGTTCCATATACGTGGCAATGCGCTCTTGTCACAGATAGAAATACATAAACCGTATGGGGGTGTGTTTCCTGCCCTTGCTAAGCGGGAGCATGCGAAGAACCTCGTGCCTCTTCTTGGAACGGCACTTGCTGAAGCAGGTCTTGAATCATCTTCCCCCGCATCAACTGAGCTTAGTGACGAAGTACACATGCTTCTTGAGCGTGAAGAAGGTCTTGCGGATGCTTTGCTTGCATATGTGTCTACGCACACGCTTCCCTCATTTGATGCGATTGCGGTGACGGCGGGTCCAGGACTTGAGCCAGCACTGTGGGTGGGGGTTAACTTTGCAAAAGCACTCTCGCTCCTTACCGGCACCCCAATAGTTTCAGTGAATCATATGGAGGGGCATATTTTGTCTGCACTTGCTAAAGAACAAGATGCAAAGACCCTGCGCATTGAAGGTGTGACGCTTCCAGTCCTTGCGCTCCTTATCTCTGGTGGTCACACCGAGCTGGTGCTCATGCGTGAGTGGCTTTCATATGAGCGCATTGGTGCCACACGGGATGACGCGGTGGGTGAAGCATTTGATAAGGTGGCACGTATATTGGGGCTTCCATATCCTGGTGGTCCTGAGGTCTCAGCGCTTGCAGAGAGACTCCGTGTATCTGGCACCTCACACACTATCTCCCTTCCACGCCCCATGATTGATT
>JAHFMT010000030.1 GCA_023267735.1 Candidatus Kaiserbacteria bacterium | reverse complement strand
TCTGCGGGGAAGCGTTTGGCACAGTACGGCATCAAAAGTACTCCTGAATCTCGTGATGAATACCGTGAGCTTTTTCTTGGTACACTAGGCGTTGAAGAATATCTTTCTGGCATCATTTTTCATGACGAAACCTTTCATCAAAAGATAGGGAAGATGCTCATGCCTACCTACGCTGCAAAACATAATATTCTTCCAGGTATTAAGGTGGATCAAGGAACCTCACCGCTTGAGGGAAGTGAGGGGGAACTGATTACAGGTGGCATTGTGGGTCTCCCTGAGCGTCTTGCCGCCTACGCAAAAGACGGTGCCCGCTTCACCAAGTGGCGTGCTGTGATACAGATTGATGGTGATCATCTCCCAAGCAATCAGGCATTAATGGAAAACGCTCGTCGTCTTGCTACGTATGCACATGCGGCACAGCAAGCGGGGCTTGTACCTATTCTTGAACCAGAAGTCCTCCTTACCGGAACGCACAGCCGCACGCGTGCCCGCGCAGTGCTTGAAGAAACACTGCAAGCAGTATTTGCCGTACTTGAAGAGTGTGCACTGAATGAATGCATCGTGGATCATAGTGGCATCATTCTCAAAACAGCCATGGCACTTTCAGGCAATGAGAGTGGCAAGAAAGATACTCCAGAAGAAGTGGCAGAAGATACGCTCGCTGCACTTATGGCTGCGGTACCGAAGCAGGTGGGCGGAGTAGTATTTCTCTCCGGTGGACAAACCCCAGACCAGGCAACCGCAAATCTTGCGGCTATTGCCCGTCGTGCAAAAGAGGTGAATGCACCGTGGCCACTCACGTTCTCATACGCCCGTGCACTGCAAGAAGAAGCACTTACGATATGGAAAGGGAAGGAAGAAAACCTTGTGGCTGCGCGTGAGGTGTTTATGGCTCGTCTCAAGAAGGTGGCAGATGCTGCAGAGGGTATTGGGTAAGGTTGTATACTAGGCGCATGAAGCGGGCCATCATTGCGCATGGGTGGGACGGATACCCTGAAGAAGGTTGGTTTCCTTGGCTTAAAAAAGAGCTTGAAGCACATGGGTTTGAGGTAATTGTTCCTGCTCTGCCTGAAGCCGGAAGCCCTCGTATATATAATTGGGTTCCTGCGCTTGCTGCAGCAGTTGGTATGCCTGACGAGGAAACGTATTTCGTTGGTCACTCAATGGGGTGTCAGACTATTGCTCGCTACCTTGAAACGCTTCCTGAAGGCAAGCAAGTGGGAGGTGCGGTATTTGTTGCAGGCTTCTTCAAGCGACTCACTAATCTTGAAGATGAGCCAGACGTGCATGAGACGGACCGTCATTGGTTTGGTACCCCGCTTGATTTAGTGAAGGTAAAGACACACCTACCGAAGAGTGTTGCGATATTTTCTGATACTGACAACTATGTACCGCTTGATAACCAGGATGATTTTCGTGACGTGCTCGGGTCAGAGATAATTATTGAACATGCCAAAGGACACTTTAGTGGACCAAGTGATGGGGTGATGGAATTGCCGGTTGTGCGTGATGCGCTTCTTACGATGTCTGAGAACCTCGAGTAAGGTATTGCAGATCTCTCTATGTCTGAAGAACTCATCATCAACAAACTTGAGGCCGAAGGATACAATCCCGTGTGGCCGTATACGGCTGAGCCAGATGAGGTTGACGAGGAGCATGATCATGAGTTTGATACCAAGCTCCACATACTTTCTGGTGAGATACGCGTCAAAACACTTTCAAATGGTCTGATCACCGATTTCCTTCTTACGGAAGGGGATGAGATAGAGATTCCCAGAAAACAATTACACGAGGCGAAGGTGGGTACTCAGGGGTGTAGGTATATTGTTGCGGAGAGGCATTAATTAAGCGGGGGAGCGTCTCATACCAAGGCTCGGATTGCATAAATGGGTTTATTCCCGTATAGTTTCGGGCATTATGACCCATACCCTCACCGCAACCCCTCGTGATACGAAGGCAACCGCTGCTGCACTTGCTGCTGCCGGCATTATCCCTGCTGTTGTATACGGCCCAAAGCAGGAATCCATTGCGATTTCTCTTGAAAGCCGCGTATTTGATAAGGTGCTTCGCGATGCAGGTGAGTCCTCAGTTATTGAGCTCTCTGGCGTAACCTCCGCACCCCTTCAGGTACTTATCCATGATCTTGATATGGATCCGGTGAAGCACATCCCTCGTCACGTAGACTTTTATGCGATTGAGAAGGGTGCCAAGGTTGAGGTTGCGGTACAGATTGAGTTCGTTGGTGAGTCTGCTGCGGTTAAGGCAGGGGCAAACCTGGTGAAGGTACTTCACGAGCTTGAGGTAAAGGCAGATGCTGCACACCTTCCACATGAAATCACCATAGATATTTCTGTGCTTGAGAACGTGGGTGATCAGATTCATGTCCGTGACATCAAACTCCCAACAGGCGTTGAGCTCGTCACTGACGCTGAAGAAGTGGTTGCTATCGCACAGGCAGTAGAAGAAGAGAAAGAGGAAGCTGCTCCTGCTGTTGATATGGCCGCTATTGAGGTAGAGAAGAAGGGTAAGGACGAAGAGGAAGCTGCTGCGTAATACGCGCATTCCTAAGCAAAAACACCCGAGCACTCGCTCGGGTGTTTTTGTATGAGGTATACTAAGACAAGTATGCGAATAGTCGCTATTTTTATATGTGCCCTCATGATAAGTGCTGCCGCTCCGGCGGTACTTCAAGCACAAGTGCTTTCACCGAGTGAGCGTGCGGCGCTTGAGGCGGAATACGCCAAGGTGCAGAAGGAGATAGAACAGTGGCAGAAGGTATTGGCAGATACCCAAGCAAAGAAGAATACTCTGCAGGGAGATGTCACGTTGTTGAACGCGCAGATTAAGCAGGCAGAAGCACAAATTAAGCAACGCAGCCTCACTATCACGGGTCTGGGGAAGGAGATAAGTGTGCGCACCGGTCGTATTAACGTGCTCTCTGACCGTATTGAGGAAGGGAAGCGTTCTCTTGCTGCACTCTTGCGTCGCAAGCAAGAAGTTGCTGACTATTCTGTTGTAGAGGCGGCGCTCAGTGCAGAAAGTATCTCTACCTTCTTTTCTGATGTAGATGTGGTGACGACGCTTGAACGTGAATTGCAGGTGCGCTTTGCGGAGCTGCGCGGTACCCAAAGCGAGATTGCGGGTGAGCGTGATGCGCTTGATAAAAAGCGGGCACAGGAAGTAGATGCAAAGTATGAAGTGGAAAGTAAAAAGCAGCAGATTTCAAAAGATGAGGTTGAAAAGCAGCGACTGCTTGCAATAAAGAAAGACGAGGAGATCAGCTACCAGAAGATATTGGAAGAACGTAAGGCACGGGCAGCAGAAATTAATGCCCGCTTGTTCCCACTTCGTGATACTGAAGGTATTCAGTTCGGGGACGCGGTTGAGTATGCAAAGCAGGCATCTGCAAAGACGGGGGTACGTCCTGCAATGATTCTTGCAATTCTCTCGCAGGAATCAGATCTCGGAAAGAATACCGGTAACTGTTATGTGACCGACGAGAAGACGGGAGACGGTAAGGGCAAGAATACCGGCTCACCATTCTCTGGGGTTATGCATCCAACACGTGACGTGCCACCGTTCATACGCATTACCGCTGCCCTTGGCAAAGATTGGAAGACAACCCCGGTATCGTGCCCGCTTCCGGGTGGGTATGGTGGTGCGATGGGTCCAACGCAGTTTATTCCATCCACCTGGGTACAGTTTGAGGCGCGTATTAAGACGGCGCTCAATGTACCTGCAACGAACCCATGGAATGCGGGGCACGCCATGATGGCAACCGCGCTGTATTTGGCTGACTGGGGTGCGGGAGCAGGGGGGTATACAGCAGAACACAAGGCAGCTGCCGGGTATTATGCCGGCTCTGGTTGGGCAACACGTGGTCAGGCATATGCCAATAGCGTGATGGCAAAGGCAGCTAAGTTCCAGCAGGATATCGACTTCTTGGCAGGGAACTAGTGCTGGCAAAAAGAAATCGGCTGTGGTAGCATCGCCTTACATGAAGAACGACATTCACCCAAGCACCTACCGCGACGTAGTCTTTGAAGACTTGGCGTCTGGCGCACAATTCCTCATTGGTTCTACCGTCCACACGACGGAGACTACCAAGTTTGAGGGCAAGGAATACCCAAAGCTTGTTGTGGAAATCTCCTCCAAGTCACACCCGTTTTATACCGGCGAAGAGCGTACGCTCGACAAGGCAGGCCGTGTTGAGCGCTTTAAGCAGCGCGCTTCCAAGAAGTCAGGGAAATAACCTTTCTCTGCAAAAAGCTCATGGCGTTCCCGCTATGAGCTTTTTGCTATCTGGTATACGCTATTCTAGACAACATGATTGAATACTCTTCCGACTTTAAGAAAAACTACGCGACCGCATACCTTGCGGAGGAATACGAACGTCTTGAAACAGAGAAGGCGGAATCGCATGCCGCTGCAGAAGGTGACGATGATCTTATGCGTATGGCAGAAGAAGATACGGTACGTATTACGGAACGTCAGCAGAGTATTTTGGATGAGATAGAACGCATTCTTGAGAAAGATAAAGAAGAGCAGGCAAAGCCAAAGGCAGTGGTGCTTGAGTTTCGTGCAGGAGCCGGAGGAGATGAGGCGGCACTCTTTGCCGCTGATTTGCGTGATATGTATTCCCAGTATGCAGAACAGGAAGGGTGGCGGGTGAAGCGTATTGATGATGCCACGCTTGAAATAGAGGGAGCGGCAGCATATGACGCACTGCGCCATGAGATGGGTGTGCATCGCGTACAGCGTGTTCCAGCAACTGAAAAGTCAGGACGTATTCATACTTCCACTGCGTCTATTGCGGTACTGCCTATTCGTGAGAAACCTACCATGACCATCAATCCAGTTGATATTCATATGGAGTTCTCACGTGCCGGAGGTGCGGGAGGTCAGAACGTGAACAAGGTGGAAACGGCAGTGCGCTTGGTGCACAAGCCAACAGGTCTTGAGGTGCGTTCTCAGGCAGAGCGCAGCCAGAACGCAAATCGTGAAAAGGCTATGGCCATCCTTACCGCAAAGCTTGAACAGTTGCATGAGGAAGAGGAGGCAAAGAAGCATGCGGCAGAGCGCAAGGGGCAGATTGGTACGGGTGATCGCTCAGAAAAGATTCGCACCTACAACTTCTTGCAGGATCGTGTGACGGACCATCGTCTCAAAGAGTCGTGGCACAGCTTGCCCCGTATTATGGCGGGCGGCATACAGGATATTGTCGCGGCTATTCAGGCGGCAGCGAGTGGGGAGGGCGGGTTGGCGGCCTCGGATGAGGAATAATAAGCTCTGGTTGCTTGTTGAAAATGGCTATGGTATCTTTGCCCTATGACCACCACTAAAGAGGGTGTTACTTCTTTTGTCGGCCGCCTTTTCGCGGCTGGCGCTCACTTTGGCCAAGTAAAGAGCCGTCGCCATCCTTCTATGAAGGGTGCGGTTCTTGGTACTAAGGACAAGGTTGAGATTATTGACCTTGCAAAGACTGGGGACGCACTTGAGCGCGCAAAAGCAGCACTTGCGGCTATGGGCCGTGAGGGTAAGACCGTTATGTTCGTCGGTGGCAAGCAGGAAATTGCTTCTGCCGTACGTCAGGCAGCAGAAAGCATCAACGCACCATTCGTTGCTGGTCGCTGGCTCGGTGGCACACTCACGAACTTTACTGAAATCAAGAAGCGTATTGACCGCCTCGCTGAGCTTAAGGACAAGCGTGCGTCTGGCACTCTTGCAAAGCAGCACACCAAGCTTGAGCTTATCAGTCTTGAGCGCGAAGAGAAGCGTCTCGCAGAACGTCTCCATGGTATTGAGGCGCTTGAGAAGCGTCCACACATGATGGTTGTTGTTGATACTCGTCATGAGCATCATGCAACCAAGGAAGCACGTGACCTTGGTATTCCAGTTGTTGGTGTTATCGGTTCTGACTGTAACCTCGCCGATTCTGCATTCCCAATCGTTGCAAACGATGCATCTCGCCAGACCGTCTCTCTTATCCTTGGTGAACTCACTGCAGCATTTGCAGAGGGTCGCAAGGGATAACTAACGCCCCGCGTGCGTAATGTGCGGTATAGTACTAATCATACGTTTATTTATTTTTGACTATGGATATTTCAACCGACATCGTTAAGGAACTTCGTGATCGCACCAGCGTTTCTATCATGCAGTGCAAAAAGGCACTTGAAGAAGCAAATGGTGATATTGATCAGGCAGAAGTCATTTTACGTAAGCGTTCGGCAGGTGCTGCTGAAAAGAAGGCAGACCGCGAACTTGGTGCCGGCGCCATCGGCTCCTATGTCCATGAGAACACCATTGGCTCACTCGTACTCCTTGCGTCTGAGACTGACTTCGTATCCCAGAATCCAGAGTTCATAGCGCTTGCGCGTGATATCGCGATGCACGTTGCCGCAACTAATCCTAAGTACATCACTACGGAAGTTATTCCTGCTGATGCGCTTGAGGCAGCACGTGCTGTGTTTGTAAAAGAGGTAGAAGGGAAGCCAGCTGATATGCAGGAGAAGATTCTTGAAGGCAAGATGAGTTCGTACTTCAGTCAGGACGTACTCCTTGAACAGGCATACATCAAGGATGAATCTAAGAAGATCAAGGATCTCTTAAACGAAGCAAGTCAGAAGTTCGGTGAGCGTGTGGAGGTGTCTCAGATGGCACGCTTCTCAGCCCGCTAAGGGCACCCCGTGCCAGCTGGCACACTCTATGACCTACCTTATTCTCCTCCTCGTCTCCGTAGCGCTTCTGGCAGGATTCATTGCCCTTACTGCACGCGAAGCGAAGACGGGTACACGCATGTTTGCGGCAAAGCGTGAGCAGCTTGATCGCGAGGCAGCACGCATTTTCTTTATTGTGGCGCACGTAGACCTCACTGCTTTCTTGCGTGATGTTATGCAGCAGGCAAGCAAGTGTATTGCGCATGACCTTGCACACTTTTCGT